>JAUVSX010000500.1 GCA_030596915.1 Chloroflexota bacterium
AGATCGCGGGCCCGGACACAGGGTGGAACAACTCCATCAGAGTGAATGCGATCAGATAGGCCGACTGTACCAGGCCTGCCAGACCGCCGAGCACCAAGCGCCACCGCGACCGCACACTTCCTGTCCAGAGCGCACCGGCCATGCCGACGCCAAGACCAGAGGCCATCCCCATCAGGCTACCGAAGATAAGTTGAGTCAGGCCGCCGGCTAGCATCCAGGCAGGCAACGACACGAAATCCTGGCCCGCCGCGAAGTCCTCGGGATACGCCAGCGCCATATACAGCGGCATCCCCATACCATGAACTGCCAGGGCTAGCCCCGCGCCACCAGCCGCCCGCAGCGTCTGCCGGAAGATATTGCGATGATGTGTCTGCCACCGCCTGCGCGCAAGGTCTATCGCGAGTGGAGCCCTGGGGTACGGTCCGATGTCCTCTGGCAACCCGAACTCATCCCCGACGGCGATGAGCGCAGGCAGCGCCACGGCCTCGTTGCCGCTGTTCACATCATCGAGCAGGCCCGATACGACCGCCTCGCGGCGCCCCCTGCTCGCGGCCGCCAGCGCAGCCTCAGTTCGTACTGCAGGAGCATCGTCTGTGGTCGCGACCTGCTCCAGCGCGCCGGTGGCCTCGTCGCCTGGCAGGGTCTCGAGCGCCTCCACGATTTGCATCCGCACGCGCGGCTTGGGGTAGCGCGCGAGCGACGCGTTGAGCGCTTGCACAGCGGCCTCCGCATTGCCCACTCGCTCGAGCCAGGGCTCGATGTCCACGCCATGGTGGAGCGCGCTGCGAATGAGCAGGACCGCCTCATTGGGACCACTCTCGATATCTTCGGAGCTTGCATAGATCACCGCCAGGCTGGCGACGTCCAGCACCTCGGCGCCCCCGCGACGCCACCGCGCCAGAAGCATTTGCACAGCCCGATCTGCTGTGGGGGCTGGCGGCGCCTCGGGCTGGACCCGGAGGGGCACGGTGGGCGGACCGCCAGCGGCGAGGTACTCGTATAGCTCCCGGGTCTGGTCCGACGGATCTATGCCCAGCTCAAGACCAAGGTCCCCGACGCACCGCTGGTAGGCGGCCGTCATACCCGCCATGTCCCCCGTCCCGCTGTAGGCATTCATCAGAGCTCGATAGGCGGGCTCGGGCGTCTGCCCGTCCGCGATCCACCGCTCGCTCCACCGGAGCACATCGCGCCAGCGCTGGCGGGCTAGCAGGCCATCCAGCAGGTGCTGCAGGCTCTGCTCGTAAACCGCCCGGATTCGCTCGCGCTCCAGGACTGTCCAGTTCTCGAAACCTGCGCTGCCCCGCACGTAGAACCCCTCGAGGAAGTCGCCCTGGTATAACTCGACCGCCTCCTCGATCTGGGCCACCGCCGACTCGGAAATCTGACCGGCCTCATCCCGACTCGCGGCCAGTTGCCGCTCGAGTCCGCGCACGTCGAGCCAGACGTCCGCCTCGGGGTTGATGCGCACATCCTCGCGGGTGATCGTGACGAAGGGGCCCACGTGTTTGCGCAGGCTGGAAAGAGCGACGCGTAGATTGCCCATGGCCCGCTGCTGGGATCGCTCCTCCCATAGCAACTCAGCCAGTACCTCGCGGGGCCTCGGACGCCCGGCGCATGCCAGGTAGACGAGCAGCGCTTCGACTTTGCGTGAGGCCAGTCCGGTCACGGGTTCGTCTCCGCGCCGGATGGTCAGCCCCCCGAGGGTCGTGATCTCCAATCGGTCGCTCATCTTCTGTGCCGGCATGGCATGAGTGGGCTCAGATGTTGGTCGGGAAGGATCGCTCTTCGGGTCGCGGGGTGTCTTGAAAGCTCGGCAATCCCCCCCAACGAGGCCAAGCTGTGAACGCCTGGTCCATACTGGCCCCAGCGTTCTGGGCAAACGCACCTGCATTGTACTACATGTGTTAAGCGCCAGCAATCGCACGCCGACCGCGGGTGCATTTCAGTCTGGGGGCCGGCGCCCAGTGCGAACCGGTGGTTCTCCGCCAAGCAGTGACCCTGCGTCGCCCAGTCTCTGAAATGCGCCCGACCGCCCCCCAATGACTGGAACACACCTTCGACCGCGCGGATACCCTGCCCAGTTGACAAGACCCTCGACTTGGCCCCTCCGTCGGCCCCCCGCCTCCCTCCCCTGGTGACCAGAGTCGCCTCTTGCGGCAAGAATCCTTCAACTTTCCGGACCACTCCCTCGTTCTGAACGATTCCTGAACGCTTGCCGAGCCATCCCTGAACGCTCGACTGCTACGATGTGGGCAGATGAAGAACAAAGAGCCCCAAACCACAGGAGGCAAGCAGTGAACATCATAACCTATCGCCCATCGATATACGCCAACGCTCGACGAGCCGAGGCCAAGGACAGGGTAGAAGCGTCGATCGCACCGGCGAACGGGGTCTTCGTAGCAGCGGCATCTGCTCCCGCGGCCACATCGACCGGCAGCTCAAGGTTGGGGTTCGGTTCAGGGTCCAATCTCTCAGCCGCGGCAGTTTCGGGGAGTGGCTGGCCGGCGATGACGTTGGGGATGGCGGTGGGGGCTGGCGCGTCGGGCTTGTGACCGAAGGCCCATCCTGAATGAGGCCTGAGGACGCCCGAGTACAGGTGACGGGAGAGGGGAGAAGGCAATGTACAACCAAATAGCAGACCAGACGATCCACTCAATGTACAGCAGCGCTCGCAGCAGGGCCTGGCGAGGACAGGTGATGTCGAAGCTGACCGGCCGCCCGAACGGGCTGCACTCGCTCAGCGAGGTCAATGCCAGTTGCGACGTAGGGGCCCGCCGGCACGCCGGCATCCAGCCGACCCCGCTCGCCCAGCTCCGCGGCAGTGACGGTCGCTGCACTGACTTC
>JAUVSX010000181.1 GCA_030596915.1 Chloroflexota bacterium
CAAGACCGGGCCGGGGGGGAGCAGGCGCCGCCACGGGGCGCAGAAGGGGGGCAGCACGCGGGGCAGACCGGCCGCGGAGGCGCGGCATAGCCACGCACCCATCCGGTGGCAGCCGACGCAGCGCGGAGGGAACAGCAGATCAAGGAACTGGGTGGAGACGATCCCCCAGTGGTGGACAATGGCCTCGGTGACCGGAGCAATCGACGGCGTCGGAATCTCCTCTCGATCGGCTCAGGAACGCGCAGGGGCGCAGTCGGGCTGCGCCCCTCAGTGATGGTATGGATTCACCGCTGTGGGCGGCGACGGATGTGGTCGGGAATCCTCTGTCAAGGGCTCCTCGACTGAAAGATGGACCTGCGGCCGCCCCGGAACGAAGCGGCGTGAGCCCGCCACGGATGGTTGGCGTGCTACTAGCTAAGGATCTCTCTGACGATATCGACGACGTTGTTGACGAGATTGCCGAGGGTCGGGCCGACAAGGGCGAGGATCACGAGCACCACTATCGCAACCAGCACGAGGATCAGAGCGTATTCGACCAGACCCTGTCCTTGCTCACGAGACAAGAACCGCATCGTCCATACCTCCGAGAGTGGCGAAAGTGATCCCGCGATGACGTTTGCCTGTGAACGCGGCCGACTGTTTCCTGTGCTGGTTTCATTCACACCTCAAGTATACCACATGACGTGGGTGGAACGCAACTGGACTGGGCCTCACCCAGAAGTCACTGTGGCCGCAACGGTCTCCTCTGTCTGTGAGGCCTCAGCCCATAAGGAGAGGCCTCCCCAGTAGGGGAGAGGGGAGTCCTGCCGGCGCAGTCGAACACCCGTAGTGCGACCTGGCGACTATGTGGCCGTGAGCGCAGGTAGGTCATAGCTCTCTCCGGCGGTGTCGAGTGCATGCCGATACAGAGGAGCGCTTAGGTAGAAGCCCGCGTCTCGGCGGAGGCTGTCCAGGCAAGGTCCGATGCGACCAAGCAGCCCACGACTCTTCGCTTCGAGGAGGATACCAACGACGCCGGTGACGTGAAGACCCATGCGCGTAGCCGCACGGCGACCCTCACGCTCGTCCAAGAGGACTAGATCCGCGCCAAGCTCGAGGGCCAGGGCAATCGTCTCGGCTTCACCCAGGTCCAGGTCTCGCCGAAGCGCGGTGACGAGCACCTGGTTCTGGACGTCGTACTGGGATGTCCACGTCGCTTGGGACACATCGTCGCGCCCGGGCCACCGCTGGCCTCGTGCGCTAAGCTCGGACCAGACCGCGCGAGCGATGTGCACGGTCGAGTACAGTTCGCGAAGGAGGGCAAACTGGCCGATAGCAGCGAGGTTGGTTAGAGGGGAGGTGTTGGCGACGACGACCATCAAAGGCGGCCGAGCTCGCGAAGCGTACTCACATCCTGGTCAAGGTCCGCGGCGTCGTAATGCGGCGAGATCCGCCGGGAGGCCAGAAGGTGGCGGAACTCCCACAACGTCAACCCGGCCAGCTCGCGAGCCTTACCGATCGACAGGCGCTCCTGAGCATAGAGATGGACTGCCATCTCGATCTTGAGCTCCGCCGGCGTCAGGCGGGCCGAATCGGAGATGTCCTGAGGAATCTCCAACACCTGTGTCATATCCATCGTGCCACCCCTTACTGCGCTACGACGTGGGTAGTATAGCGGGCACGGCCTCGAAGTCAAGCAGGCCGGTCCCGTTCAGCGGCCGCCTTCCCGGAAGCTGCGATTAGCGCTGGAACGCTGCGGCGCTCCCTTGAGAGAGCAACAATGCACGATTGCACTCGTGGTCAGCTTCCGGGAAGGTCCCGGAGCCATACCACGGCGAGATCATCCCTGTACGCGGGCTCCCACCCTTCGCACTCCAGCAGCGTCGCCAGCGGACCCTCCGGCCGGATGACGGCCCACGACACCCCGTACTCCTCCAGCAGTTCCATCGCACGGGGGCTGGCTGTCTGGATCTCCACGTAATCCCCGAGCACCTTGTCCCTGTACAGGTCTGTCCGCCCGTCGACGAACACCTGGTGCTCCGGCCACAGCCGCCATACTAGGTACCCGCCCCAGCCATAGCGGTTGAACATCCGCCCATCGGGCCGCTCCCGCTCGATCCAATCGACCGCGCCCACGGGTAAGCTTTCCCGCTGCACCTGTTCATTGTACGACCCGCGCAGCGGCAGCGAGACCTTCCACGCGGCCAATGCCACGACGAGCGCCAGGATCAGGACGTTCACCGCGCCGAAGACCGCCTGCAAGCGTGGGCTAAATTCCGTCTGCGGGCGGACCAGGCTCCGCAGCGCCGGGACCCCGCCTAGACGCGTCAGAATCGCCGCGACGTGCCGGCTTAACACCGGCGCCGCGACAATCGCGAAGGGTCCGAGGTTGCGCCCGGCTAACAGGGCCGCGTAGGCGAATGCGCCGACGGTCACCAGGTCCGTCCCGTCGATTCGCCTCCCTGACAGCCCAACCGCACCGAGAAGTGCCAGCAGCATCCAGATGAAGGGCTGTGTGTACAGGGGGTGGAAATCGGGCGACTGCCATTCCTGGATCAGGTCCTGCAGCACGCCGATGCGGAGTGTCTCCCAGGGATGGGTCCACGTCTGAGTGTCGTTGGGATTGCTCGCGAGCATGAGACCGGATAGCAGTGCGACGCCCAGCACCATCCCGAGTTGTGCCCAACCCACGACCGGGTCCTTGGCAGGGATAGATTTTGCAAGCAGGTGGTTGAGCAGCTCCCCGGCGAGAAAGCATCCGATCAGGAGGAAGCCCAGCGCGTATCCGGCGTGCAGGTTCACCCAGAGGACGAAGAGCAGAGGCAGCAGCCAGAGCCGATTCTTCCCCCGCCACTTGAGCAGGTAGAGCACGTAGCCGACGACGGCAATCAGCAGGAACGAGAGCAGTTGAGGGCGGGCGGTCCAGATGACGGCCGAGGTCGAGGCGGCCAGGAACATGATGAACGCCCGGGCGAAGGGATCGGCCTCCATCTGCGCGTAGACGAGGACGAAGGTCGCGGTCATGCCGGCGCCCACCCAGCGGGCGCGCCCGGCGTACGAGAAGCGATCGAGCAGCCCGTAGAGCAGTACCTGGCTCAGCCAGCTATGGTTGACCCACCGGGCGCCCTGGCGTGTGTGCGAGAAAAGGTCGGTCTGCAAGGGGTGTCCGCTCTCCAGCGTTACCCGCCCTGCCTGCAGGTGCCACCACAGGTCCGTGTCGGTGGGCACACGGACCGCCATCGCGAACAGCCCGACGAACAGGATGGCGACGGCAAGCTTGCGCGTGTCGAACCGGGCCAACGCGGAGACGTCAAGCGGGGAGAGACGCAAGGCCCTATCCTTCCTCAGAGTGACTGATTCGCCGGCACTGTTGCGGACCCGGATGGCGGGACACCCCCAGTGTGAGACAGACTATGGGGCGCGGGCGTAGACTGTGAACAGATCACCCAGGTTGACGGGCACGCGGGTTTCACGTAGCCCGAGCTTCGTGACCAGCCATTCGGCCGGCCGGCCCACGGGCGCCACCAACGTCGCTACCCGGTTCGTCAGGTACCCCAGACGCAAGTACCGTCCTTGGGGGCGGTCCGCGATCACTTCGAAGCCGCATCTGGCCAGCATCTCCCGCAGCGTGCGCCGTGAGAAGTAGGTGAGGTGCATCTCCATGAGCCACGGCCAGCGCGCCCCCATCAGCCGGGCGAACGGGCTCTCGATGTCGATGGTATGCACGACGAGCAGCCCGCCGGGCTTCAGCAGCCGACGTGCCCGCTCGAGTGTCCCCGCTGGGTCGGGCAGGTGCTCGATCGTGTCCCACATCGTCACGACATCGAAGGTGCCCTCGGGCAATTCCGCGGTCTCCAGCGTCCCCTGAACTACACGCAGCCCCCGGGCTTGGGCCTGCTCAACCGCCCAGCGCGAAGGGTCGACCCCCCAGGCCTCCCATCCGTGTGCCGCTGCGATCTCGACAAAGACGCCGACATAGCACCCCACGTCGAGCAGTGGGCGAGCGCTGGGTGGACCGGTGAGTCTCTCAAGCGGCTTCAGGTGGTGCTCGAAGGTCAGGACGCGGCCTTCGCGCTCCTCCAGGTACAGCGTATCCTCGACCGCCTCGTATGTCCCGATAATCTCGTGATCGTCGAGGCGCGGGCTTGTGTAGACCAGGCCACACCGCGGGCACTGGACGATGGTGTGGTGCTTGCCATATCCGCTGTGCGTGCAGGCGTAGGCCGACCAGTTCTCAGCGCTCGCGGGCTCCCGGATCGTGCACGGAAAGCGGACGGATGGGGCATCTGTGCCGCACAGGTTACAGGGCACGTGCTCCATCAAGCGTGTTCCATCAAGCGTGCTGTCCCATGAAACGATCTCTCCCGAGCCGCAACACGGTCCCCATTGCCCTGGCGACCTCGTTCTTCGAGATCTTGGAGGCTCCGAGCCGACGGTTCTCGAAAACGATGGGCACTTCACCGACCCGATAGCCGCGTCGGCCCACGCGGTAAAGCATCTCGACGAGGAAGGAGTAGCCGCTCGCCTTGATCTCGTCCAGGTCCAGGCTGGCCAGTACCTCGCGACGGTAGCAGCGAAAGCCCGCCGTCGTATCGTGGGCCTGCAGCCCGAGCACAACGCGGGCGAACGCGTTGGCGCCCCAACTGAGGAGCTTGCGGTCGAAGGTGCATCCGCTCGTCGCGCCGCCAGGGACGTAGCGTGACCCGATGACCAGATCGTATCCCTCGCCGATCTTTCCGACCATCGCCGGGATGTAGCGGGGGTTGTGGGAGAAATCAGCGTCCATGGTGCAGACCAGATCAGCCCCTTGAGCCAGCGCTTGGCGGAAACCAGCGATGTAGGCGGTGCCCAGGCCCAGCTTGCCCGTGCGGTGGACAGCCAGAACGCGACCGTCGTTCGCCGCGGCGAGCGTGTCCACGATGGCGCCCGTCCCGTCGGGGGAGTTGTCGTCGACGACAATCACATCTACGCCTGTCGGCAGGTCGAGTAGTTGTGTCACGAGCGCTTCGATATTTTCTCGCTCGTTGTAGGTTGGCACGATAACGGAAATCTGCAACATGACCTCCGGCGACAGCACATGTCCGACAGCGGTGTCTGTGCGAAGAGCCAGGCGCACCCTGGGAATCGGGCTGTGTGCTTCCGCGGTCCCAACGCGTGACCCACCTTCTGTCCGGCGGGCCGAGGCTGGCCCACGTATCCGCCAGCCCGCGCGATTCTAGCACAGACTACACCTTCCCGGTAGGCGCATCGGGGCTCCCGACGAGGCGAGGAGTGCACTGTGTGGCGCCGCGCCGCGATCCGCCGCCGCGCCTCCCCAGGAGACGATAGCGCCGGAAGGGCGTACCCGCGAGCAGCGGGACATTTGCGGGCCTGGGGAGCGGGAGGCCTATGGGCGAGTCAGGCGGTTGCACCAACTGCGCGTGGGGCCTCAAGTCAGGTGGGTGTAGATCCGGCTCAGTCCTGATCAAGCAGGCGTCGATTGGTGGATCGATCCGTCGCAGGGGCGATCAGGAGCGACGGATTGAGCCGCTCGCAGGCGAGGCAGGACCAGCGAGAAGTCAGCGGTTCTCGAACCGGAATCCGTGGCCCCGGACGGTCACGATGTAGGTGTGAGTAGGGCCCGTATCGGCGAGGCGCTCGCGCAGACGGCGCACCAGGGCGTCGATCGCCTGTTCAGAGACGCCGAGTGCCTCCTCATCCGCCCACACCGTCCTCACGATGTCGTCGCGACTGACAACCTGGCCTTCGCGAGTGAGCAGGAGATCGAGCAGGCAGAACTGCGCCACCGACAAGGGGGGCGTCACTTCCTGCCCGCCGACGTAGACTCTCCTGGCCGCCCGATCAATATGCAGGCCTAGGTCGAGGCCGGTAAGGTCCAGCGGCAGCGTCGCATCCGCTCCGACAAACCCCATACGGACACACAGGGCGATCTGTATTTCGTCCCCGTCTCTCAAAGGGTGTGGCTCGTTGCGCACCTCCTCACCGTTCACGTATGTGCCATTCTTGCTCCGCAGGTCGCGCAGACGGTAGCCATCCTCATAGTGCTCAATCTGGGCGTGGCAGCGCGAAACCTGTCGCAGCGGTATGGTGATATCACAGTCCTCCCCACGGCCGATAGTCATCACATCCTGGTCTATGATCCAACGCTGTCCTACCGGTTCTCCCTCGTAGACAACGAGTATTGGCATGTCTTGTTTCATCGCCATATTGCGGATCCCCTTGACAGAACGATCTTTCTCCACTATGATGCCAAGCTATCTCAACAGAGTGAAGAAGAGAAACTGTGGCCCGGTTGCTCCCCCCAGGAACTGTTCTGCGCGGACGCTATGAGATCGTAGCGCCTGTCGGTCGAGGTGGGATGGGTGCTGTCTACCGTGCAGAAGACCTGCGCTTGCAGGGGCGCATCTGCGCGGTCAAGGAGGTGCGTCCCGACCCCGACGAGACTCCCGAGGCGCTCGCCCAATCGCAGGAGCAGTTCCGGCGCGAGGCGTACACGCTGGCGCGCCTCGACCACCCCAATCTCCCCAAGGTCTCCGACACCTTCACTGAGGGGCAACGTGAGTACCTCGTGATGGACTTCGTTGATGGTCAGGACCTCAGTCAACTGGTGGAGGAGAGGCGCCGCGGTGGGG
>JAUVSX010000014.1 GCA_030596915.1 Chloroflexota bacterium
AGGTGGGGTAGCGCGGCGAGCAGCCCTCGTCTGCGAGGCCTCGTCCTCATCTCCATTGCGAGCAGCCCTCGTCCTTGAGGGCGTCTCCCACACCGCCCGCACCTTATCACGCCAGGGGCGCCCCCGGGACCGTGGCTTGGAGCGCCTACGGGAGGCAGCTGGATCCGCCGAGGACTGCGCGCAGCTTCCGCAAGCTGGTCAAGGTGGGGTAGCGCGGCGAGCAGCCCTCGTCTGCGAGGCCTCGTCCTCATCTCCATTGCGAGCAGCCCTCGTCCTCGAGGGCGTCTCCCACGCCGCCCGCACCTTACCACGCCAAGAGCGCCCCCGGGACGGTGGCTTGGAGCACTGTGGGGGTGTAGCCGCGGTTTCCAACCCGCGCGATGGCGGCAGCGTCTGCGTCACGCCCGCGCTGTAGCCGCGCTCCGCATATCACGTATACTCCCTAGTGGGAGGTCGCGCATTGAGCAAACCGCCAGTTCGAGCCAGGATTCGTCGGGTCTATGCTCTCGGCGAGGTGTACTTCATCACGTGTGTGACGGCCAATCGACGGCCTGTCTTTGAGAGCCAAACAGAACGGATCCTCCTTCGGAAGACGCTTCGCAACGTACGGAGTGTCCACCCGTTCGAAATGCGCGCCTACGCGCTGATGTCCGATCACGTTCACCTTATGCTCCGCGTGCCTGGAACGACCGACATTTCGAAGATTGTGCACTCCCTGAAGCGCAACTTCACGTTGAGCTACAAGCGAGCCAAGGGTCTGACTGGGCGAGTGACGGTGTGGCAGCGCGGGTTCTGGGACCACGTTATTCGGGATGAGCGGGATTATGCCCGGCACCTGAACTACGTGCACTACAACCCGGTGAAGCATGGGTGTGCGGCGAGGCCTGAGGACCATGCGGACACGAGCTACGGGGAGTACGTCACGCGAGGATGGTACGAGATAGGGTGGGGGCATGCGGAGCCGGAAGCGCTTAAGGGGATCGACATGGAGTAGGAGGCCGCGGCAGCGGACGCGGTATGGAAGCGGGGTGAGGAACACCCCGGCGCGGCTACAGATACGCGCAGCCTGCAGATTCTCTCCGTCGGCCCCGTCGGTTGACGCGCGCCTGG
Source organism: Chloroflexota bacterium (assembly GCA_030596915.1). Lineage (GTDB taxonomy): Bacteria > Chloroflexota > Anaerolineae > B4-G1 > B4-G1 > JAUVSX01. The sequence goes on from JAUVSX010000014.1 coordinate 1,111, forward strand.
CCCGTGATATACTTTCTTCTCTAGTGTGACACGCAGCGGCAAACGGGCGCCAGTCGTTACGGGTGGTTCCGCGGAAGCGAGCGTCACTTCTGTCGCACAAACCGATGCCGATAGAGACCGAAATCATCCACGCGCTTAGCCGCGATGCCCCACGCCATGCGGTCGAGATTCTTCAGGCGGGCGGGCTCGTTGCTTTCCCTACCGACACTGTCTATGGCGTGGCGTCGCTGCCGTGGGATCCGCGCGCGGTCGCGCGGTTGTACGAGGCCAAGCAGCGCCCCTCAGACCGGCCTGTTCCTCTTCTGTTGTCGGATGCTGGTGAGTTCAGCCGCGTGGCGACGGTGCCGCCGTGGTTCGCGAGCGCTTTCAAGAGGCTGAGCGCACGCTATTGGCCTGGCGGGCTGACGCTGGTCGTTCCAAAGACGGAGAACGTCCTCGATGAGGTCAGCGCAGGGCCGACGGTGGCCGTGCGCGTGCCCGGCACATCGCTGGCGCGGAAGCTGATTCGGGCCGCGGGTGGGGTGCTGGCAGTGACGAGTGCGAACAGCTCCGGGCAGCCCAATCCGGTTACAGCGCGAGAGGTGAGAGCGCAGCTCGGGGGACGCATCGAGCTGATCATCGACGGCGGCGCGTGCCCTGGGGGCGTGCCATCGACCATTCTCGACTGTACTGCCTGCCCGGCGCGCGTCATCCGGCGCGGGATCATCTCGGACGCGGCTTTGCGCGATGCGATCGGTCCGGAAGCCCCGTGCCCAGAGAGGTAACAAGTTCAATGCACAATTCATCTTGTGATCAACAGGGCCTCACTGTATGGCTCACCGGACTGTCGGGGTCAGGTAAGACGGCGATCGCGAAGCTGGTGGCTCAGGAGTTGTGCGACCGTCAGCTCAAGGTCGAACGGCTTGACGGCGACATCGTGCGCCAGAGCCTGACCCGCGATCTGGGGTTCAGCAAGAGCGACCGTGATCTCAATATCGAGCGCGTAACTTTCGTCGCCAAACTGCTAACCCGCAACGGTGTGGCTGTGATCTGTTCCTTCATCTCTCCTTATCGCGAGCGGCGGGCGAAGTCACGGGCGGAGATCGGCGAGTCCGGTGATTTCATAGAGGTCTACGTCGAGTGCCCGCTCGACGTGTGTGCCGAGCGGGGTGTGAAGGGGTTATACGCGAAGGCTTTCCGCGGTGAAATCGCTGATTTCACGGGTGTCTCGGACCCCTACGAGCCGCCCGAGGCGCCGGCGGTCGTCTGTCACACGGCCGAGGAGACGGTGGAGGAGAGCGCCGCGAAGGTGATCGCCTATCTGGAGTGCAGTGGGTACATCCCAGCCCGGACCTAGTCCGTCCGTCGGAGACGCGCCGGCACCCTCTCGTTCGCTCCTCACCTGGCCGGTTCCAGTTCTGCTCTTCGTCGCCGTCTTCGCACTGTATGCTGCGACGGCCGCGCGTGCCACGTTGTTCGGCGATCCGTCCGAGTACCAGTTCATCCCCGCGATCGGTGGCATCGCCCACCCCCCAGGCTACGCCTTCTACACGCTCCTCGCCCGGGTCTGGCAGGCGCTGATCCCCGTGAGCACCGTTGCTTTCCGCACTAACCTGCTATCGGGTGCCGTCGGCGCCTGGGCGGTGACGGCCGTGTACCTGATCTCGTGGGAGTTGTGTGCGGCTATGGCGCAGGCTACCAGCCGGCCCCTGCCGCGTGTGGCGTCCATCATCGTGTCCCTTTTCGCGGCCCTATCCCTTGCCGTCGCTCCTGACTTCTGGCAACATGCGATCCACGCCAACAGCCACATCGTCAGTGCCGCTCTTGCAACAACGCAACTGTTGCTGCTGGTTCGCTGGTGGCTGACGGGGCAAGATGGGTGGCTGGCCGGATTCGCATGTGCGCTTGGACTGGGGGCGTCCCACCACCCGGTCACGCTGATCGGACTCCCGGCCTACGCAATCTTCATCCTGGTCGTGCGGCCACGTATCCTGCTTCAGTGGCGCACGCTGCTCGTAATGGTCCTGTGCGGGCTCCTGGGACTGGCCCCGCTCCTGTACTATCCGCTACGCAGTCCCACTGCCCCGTTCGGGCCCACGGATATGCGCACGTGGCAGGGGTTCTGGAGGCATGTCACGGCCCAGGGACTGCGGGGAAACCTCTTCCACTTCGGCCTGGCCGACCAGCCACACCGGGCGATCGTGTTCTGGTCGCTGTTGAGCCTGCAGTTCATGCTTCCTGTCATTCTGCTGATGGGTGTGGGCCTTGTCGTGCTGATCCGCCGCGCGCCCAAGGCCGCACTATTGATCGGCGCGTTCGTCACCATCCATCTGCTCTTCACGCTTAACACCGTGCAGGATGTGATGGCCTACCTACTCCTGCCCTTCTGTGCGCTGGCGGTCCTGGCCGGCGCCGGGGCCTATCTGCTTGCCCAACTGCTGTTCCAGTTCGCTCGCCGGCGTGACCGTCAAGCACGGGCGGGGGAGGCCCGGGGTGAACCAGGAGGGCGCCCGGCAACCTTCTTGGCGCTGGTTCTGCTTCTCCTGCCATGGCCCTTCCTCCAACTGGGACTCAACCTGTCCCGCTCCATATCTCTGAGTGACTTCAACGCCGCCGAGGAGTACGTCGACGCCGTCCTCGGGCGGTTTGGGGGGCGGGGCGAGGGAGCGGTGTTGCTCTCGGATTGGGAGCACCTGACGCCGTTGTGGGTACACACCTACACGCAGGGGGCAGATCTGTCTGTTGATGACGTCAAGCTGGTGTACGTGTCGACATCCAACCCCTGGGTCGAGTCGGTTTGGGCGCACATCGAGGATGGCCCGATCTACCTGCCCGACTACCGGCCGGCCGTGCGGGACGAGGGGTTTCGGCTGGTGCCCGAAGGGAGATTCTATAGAGTGGTCGCCCCGCCCGTCGAGGGACTGGTCCCGGACCACGCGTTGGATGTTTGGGCGGGGGAGCGCGTGCACCTGCTGGGCTATGACCTGCCGCAGACGACGGTGCGTGCCGGCGATCCGCTGGTGCTCGCGCTCTATCAGAGCGCGCCGGAGCCTGTGGGCGGGATATGGATGCCGTATGCGCATCTGGGCCCGATCGAGGCGCGCTGGTCGACCGACAGCCGCCTGCTGACGACCGGGTGGGCGCCCGGAGAGGTGATCGTCGAGCAGTACGAGATCCCGATTCCTCACAGTCTGAAGCCAGGCGAGTATCCGCTTCGTCTTGGCTACGCAGACCTGCGCGGGGGGAATCCAGAGCTGACCTTCTCCGATGGCAGCACGGCGGTGGATTTGGCTACCATCGTGGTCCTGCCTGCGGCCGCGAGCCCGTCAGCGAAGGCGCTCGAGAGCACGTTAGCCAACTTCGACAATCAGATCGCGCTGGTCGCGGCACGGGCCTGGGCGCGGGGGCAAGCGCGGGAGGCGGTCTGGCAAGAACCGCTACCGGTCCAGGCGGGCCGCCCCCTTCATCTTGCCCTCGTCTGGCGCGCCATTCGTTCGCCTCGCGAGCGCTACACTGTGTTCATCCACCTGCTGGTTGCGGAAGGGCGGTACGTGGCTGGCCACGACTACACGCCCCTCGGAGGCGCTTCCCCCACCTACCTGTGGTTCCCCAAGTGGCTCCCCGGCCAGACATACCTCGATCCCTACCGATTCGTGCTGCCCCGCGATCTGCCCGCTGGAGAATACTGGCTCGAGGTCGGCATGTACGGGATGACTTCCCTTCGCCGACTTCCTGTGGTAGACTGGGCGGGAAATCTGGCCGGCGACCGGGTCATCCTCGGACCGGTACAGGCGCAAGGCGCGAGCGGTTAGCACAGGCGTGTGCGCAGCATAGGCGTGTGCGTGTGCAGGGTGGTTGGGCGGCGGACTCGATGCGGGAGGAGCACATGGACGTTGCTCTCATAATCTGGGCGGTGGCGCTGAGCATGCTGGTAATCGTGGGCGTCGTGTGGATTCTGGATCTCCAGTCTCGCCTGAACCGGCTCAAGGAGCGCCAGAAGACTGTTTTCACGGTAGGGGAGGACGACGCCAGTCTCGCGGCGGCAGTGGATAGCCTGGCGACGCGCGTTGCAAACGCCACGACTCGCATCGAGCGGCTCACAAAGCGTATGGAACAGGCGGAGTCGGCCACGTCCCGAGCTGTGCAGGGCGTCGGCCTGGTCCGGTTCCGTGCCTTCCAGGACACGGGCGGCGATCAGAGCTTCGCGCTGGCGCTGGCCGATGGCGAGGGGAATGGGGTGGTCCTCTCAGCACTCTATGGGCGCAACAAGACTCGCATCTATGCCAAGCCGGTTGAGGGTTGGCTCTCGCCCAAAGCCCTGGGTGAAGAGGAAGAGCGAGCGCTTACCGAGGCACGGCAGAGCGTTCTCAGCAGGGATTGACAAATGGCAGCGGCCCGGTATGATCGACTCGGTCGCGATCGGTGACTATCTTCCATTGAGATCCTTTCAGGAGGTGAAACAGTGTTCGGACGAGAGAAAGAGAGAAGCAGAGGTGTTTCTCCGGCGGCTCAAGTGGTGACGCCAAGGTCGCCCGCGGGCAAGATCGAGACGATCATTGGGCCCAATGCGCACTTCAATGGAGTGATCCAATCGGATGGTGGGGTCCGGATTGACGGCGTCTACGAGGGCACCGTCGATATCACTGGGAACCTGGTTGTCGGAGAATCGGCGAAGGTCATTGCCGAGATTCACGCCAACAACATCTCCGTCGCCGGGGCGGTGCAGGGTAACATCTCCGGAAACCGGGTGGAGATCCTGAATACCGGTCGCGTCTGGGGCGACCTGCGGATCAACACACTGCTGCTGAATGAGGGCGCCTGGCTTCGCGGGCAGACGATTATGCACGGCGATATGGAGTTCCCGATGATCGAGGCTCCCAAGACAGAAAGGGCGGCCTCAGCCAGGGCTGCTGGGCCGACGATCGTGGATGTGGAGGCGAAGCCCCCCAAGGAGGCCGACTGAAGGCCGTCGGCGGGGCGCGGTAATGGCGCCGGTCGACAAACCGGGGGGAAACGCAAGCCCCACCACAGACGTGGTGGGGCTTGTCCATTGGCACGGGTGGCGAGGATTGCGCCGCACGCGCCTAGATCGGCGGCCACGGAACCTGGCGGCGGGTCGGGTCGGGCTTCGGGAAGGTTCCGCTTGCCAGCAGCCGCTCCAGCCGGGCGCGCAACGCAGCGATTTCATCGTCCTTGAGCAGCTTGGCTAACATCGTGCAGAACTCGGCTCCCTCGGATAGGTGCGCGAGCAGCTCATCCAGGTCGGCGACGTAGGCCTGCGGGATCGCCGACCCGGCGAAATCCCAGACGACGGTGCGTAGCTTGGGCTCCGCGTGGAAGGTCAGCGCGTGATCGATCGCCCAGATCCGGCTGTCTTGGTCCAGCAATAGGTGTCCCCCCTTGCGGTCAGCGTTGTTGGTCACGATGTCAAAGAGGGCGATGGGCACAAGGTCGGCCCGACGCTCTTCTCGGAAGGTGAAGTAGTGGGCCTCGACGTCGGCCTCAATGTAGAGTTGCACCATCCCGGGTCCGTAGCTGCCATCGCGCAGGACTGTAGGCGGGATCAGCGGCCACCCGAGCGCCTGGCTCAGGACGTAGGCAGCCACTTCGCGCACGCACAGCGTGCCCTGAGCAAAGTCCCAAAGCGGGACCTCACCTCTGCGCGGCTTATACACCGCCAGTGCCTGTAGTTCGTCAACGTCGACCCGGGCCAAGAAGGCGTAGTTGGAGCTAGAGAGGATCTGCCCGAGGACGGTCATACGACCCTGGGAGAGCAGTTGTATGGCGTGATCTAGTTCGATGCTCCGCTGGGGAGCCGGAGCGCCCTCTGCCTCACTGGTCGCGCTTGTTTCCATTACCTCGCACGCAGACGTGCTTCTGTTCGGGGGACATGATTTCGTGGCACAGCGGGCAGATGGGACGCCCCGAGGCGACAGCGACAACGGCCTCGCGCGCGAGGGCCAGCATTTGGGCTGGAGTGGCCCATATGTGCACGCGAGAACCCTTCTCATCCTCCTCCAGCGTCAGTTCCTCTGCCATGAGGACGAGCAGATCCCGTTCCTCATCGCGACCCAGGTTCAGGCGACCGACACGGAACAGCGGGCGTACCGGGAGAATGAGGCCCTGCTCTTCCGAATCGACCACGGCGCCGATCTCGTGCTCTCGCGCCAGGACGTTGCCTATAGCGATGGCGATGGCGGTTGCCTGTTGCTTCTCGATGATTAGCGAGACGACCAGGGCATCCTGCGCCGCCTGGAGGAAGAAGGTGCGCTGACCCGGGGGGCCGATTGTGCCAATCGTGAGGAAGTCCACACGGCGTAGCGTGATAAGCTCAGGTTCCATTTCACTCTCTCCGGGCTTCCCGCGGATGATGCTCTCTCTCGGTTCTCTACGGCATAGCGGACGAATATGGCACGCCGATGTTACCTAAACACGAGCACAGGGCACGCAACCGCGTCCAGTAGCGACTGAAGGTCCTCCGGCCGCGTGGATATGCCGCCGAGCACGAGCATGCCTCCGTGCTCGGCCTGCACCGCCGCCGCGAGCGTCAGGGCATCCGCGTCCGCCAGAATGTGAAAGCGCGCGAAGGGGTGCATACCCCGCAACTGGCCGGCGACCTCGCGTCTCATCCGCGCCGCCGCCTTCGGGCCGCTGGCCACGAGCACGACGGTGAGACTGTGTTTCGATTGGCCAGCGAGTGCCAAGGCGACGCCCAGCGCCTGCTTGGCTGCTAGCGAGCCGTCATACACGGCCATAATCGGGGACGTGATGCGCAAGCCGCGCTGCGAAAAGAGCACGGGGCCTTGCCCTCGCGCGGCCGCCGCCTGAGCCGTGGATCCCATCCGCACCCGACGGGTGAGCGGCCGGCTCGCCACGCCCAGGCTGAGCAAGTCCGCGCTCTGCGCCGCCCGCAGGAGGGTGCGTACCACGTCACCGCGCTGAACGCGGAAAGACCACTCGATCTTCCGGGCCCGGCATATGTTGTCCAGAGCCCGCCTGGCCTGAGTGGCCTGGGCGCGCAGCTCGCGCCTCATGCGGGCAGGATCGAGGGAAGCCGTCGCAGCAAATGGGTACTGCACCTCGCTGGCCATCGGATGGCTCGCTATTCGCAGCAGCCGGACGTCCTCAACGAAGATGCCCTCTAGCCGAGCCTTCAGGGCGGCGGCCAGCTCAGCCGCAGCCTCCAGTGCCGCCAGGCTATGGTGAGAGGCATCGATTGCTACCAGGATGCGCCGGATCGCCGGCGCATCGCCCTGATCTCTCATTCGGTGTCCCCGGATTCCTCGCTGGGTTGCTCGTCGGTCGCCTCAGGGGGCGCGCCCGCCTCGGGGGGCGGGGACGAGAAGGAGCGCTGTGCCTCAGCCAACTCGACCAGGCGACTCTCGACTCGCTGATTGATACTGCCCTCCGGGAAGACGCCCTCCTCGTCCCGCTCTCCCGCCGAGACGCCGGTGAGGAGCTCGATCGCCTCGTCCACATTCTCCACGGCGTGGATGCGGAACTTGCCTTCCGCCACTGCCTGTACGACGTCGTGGCGCAACATCAGGTGCTGAACGTTCGACGCGGGTATGATCACCCCCTGCTCGCCTGTCAAACCGGGCCTCGCGCAGGTGTCGAAGAAGCCCTCGATCTTCTGATTGACCCCGCCGATGGGTTGAGACTGCCCGTGCTGGTTGACTGAGCCGGTCATCGCCCACGTCTGCTTGATGGGGGCCTGGGCCAACGCTGACAGCAGGGCGCACACCTCGGCCATCGAGGCGCTGTCGCCCTCGATGTGCCCGTACGACTGCTCGAACACCAGGCTTGCCGACAATGACAGAGGGCGGTCCGCGGCATAGCGGGCACCCAGGAACCCGGAAAGGATCAGCACGCCCTTCGAATGGATGGGGCCACCCAGGTCGACCTCGCGCTCGATGTCGATCAGCTCACCCTTGCCCAAACGCACGCGGGCGGTGACGCGGTGGGGGACCCCAAACGCCAGGTTCCCCAGGCTGATCACCGAAAGGGCGTTGATCTGGCCGACGCATTCTCCGGTCAAGTCTATCAGGGCGATCCCCCGCTGAATGCGCTCCTGCAACTGCTCACGGATGCGGTCAGCGCGGTGGACCTGGGCATCGATCGCCCGCTGCACGTCGGCGCCGGTGACAGCTCCGTTATCATGCTCGGCCGCCCAGAAGTCGGCCTCACGCAGCAGGTCCGATACGCCCAGTAGGTGGATCGACAGCTTCTGCGCATCGCCCGCCAAGCGCGCACTGTGCTCGATGACGCGCGCGACCGCCTCGCGATCGAAGGGACGCAGCCCGTCCCGGCGGATCATCGTCGCGATCAGCCGGGAATACTGCTTGCTGTTCTCGCCGTCACGGTCAACTGCCTCGTTGAAGTCGGCCTCGACCTTAAACAGCTCGGGAAAGTCCGGGTCTAGCCGGTGCAACAGGTAGTAGAGCCGCCGCTCCCCGATCAACACGATCTTGACGTCAAGAGGGATCGGCTCAGGCTCGAGGGACACGGTGCTCACCAGACTCAGCGCCTGTCCCAGGCTCTCGATGCGCATCTCCAGTGACCGCAGCGCGCGTTTCAGGCCATCCCACGCGAAGGGCTGGAGCAGGACCTCTCGCGCATCGACGATGAGGTAGCCACCGTTGGCACGGTGCAGGGCGCCCGGCTTGATCAGGTTGAAGTCGGTGAGCAGCGCGCCCATCTGGGCTACGTGCTCGATGCGCCCGATTAGATTGAGATAGGTCGGATGGTCCTCGTAGACGACGGGTGCACCCTGAGATTGGCTGTGGTCCACGAGCACGTTCACCTGGTAGTTGCGGAAGATCGGCGACTCCGTGAACATGCGGGGAAGCGGGACGCCCATGGCCTGCTGTGGCGCCTTCTCGGTGCCCAGAAACTCCTCCACGTTGTCGATGATGTCCTCGCGGACCTCGTTCAGGAACTGCACGACGAGAGGCAAATCCTCGTACTTCTTGAGCAGCTCCTCAATGCGGTGGCCGACGGCGTACATCGCGATATCGCGATTCAGCTCCTTGACCTTCTCCCTCGCGCCGCGCTCCAGGTCCCGCACCTTGCGGACCGTCGCCTGGAGCTTGCCCTGCAACTCGGCGATGTCAGTCTCGAACCGCTTGCGCTCCTCCTCGGGCAGCTTCTGGAACGCATCCGGCTTGACGACTTCCTTCTCCCCCTCCTCGTTCTCGCGCAACGGCACAAACGCCAGCCCCGTGGGTGTCCGCATCATTCCGATGCTTCGCTCCAGGGCCTCTTGCTGGATCTCATTGAAGGACTTCTCCTGCAGCTCCTTGATCTCCTCCTCGACCTCTTGCTTGCGGGTGCGGTAGTCCTCACTCTCGAAGGCGGCAGGTATCGCGGCGCGCAGCTCCTCGATCAGTTGCTGCATATCCTCGTGCAGCACGACCCCCTGTCCCGGCGGGAGTTCGATGGCGCGGGGTCTGTGAGGTGTCTCGAAGTTGTTGACGTAGCACCAGTCGGACGGGATGGGCTGGGACGCCGCCTTCTGGTCCAGGAACTGGCGTATCGTTGTGCGTTTGCCGGTGCCACTGGGCCCCAGCGCGTACAGGTTGTAGCCCGGACGCCGCATCCCGATACCGAACCGGATGGCGTCGACAGCGCGGGCCTGCCCCAGAATCTGATCGAGGTCCTCCAGTTCGGCGGTAGTCTCGAACTCAAGGTGTGATGGGTCGCACTCGTAGCAGAGCTGTTCTGGGGAGAGGGGGGGTGCGGTGGTCATTGCAGGGTCTCCTGTTCGTGATCGGGCATAGAAGCGGCGTGAAGGGCCGGTCCGTCAAGGGCAGCCGCCTCGCCCCATCGCGCGTAGCGGGTGGGCGAGAGGCGGAAGGTTGCGCTGTCCATCCGGTTGATCATAACAGAAAGCGCGAATGGCTGCAAAGGCTAACGCAGGGGCGCGGGGGCGGCACTGCCCTGCGGGAGGAGGTGCTGGGGCAAGCGGACGGGCACGCTCTTCCCAGTGGAGGGGGCTGGGTCGCGCGGCGCACATTCCACGCTACAATACCCGTGCGTCGCCGAGAGGCCGGGGAAGGTCGGAGCAGAGTTGCGGGAAACCGTCCTGCCGGCACAGACGCCCCGGGGCCACCGACTACGATGCAACTGACCCGAGTGCTGCGTAAGATCGAATACCCCCAACTGACCCCCCTGTGGATTGCGGTCTTCATCGATATTCTGGGTTTCAGTGTCCTGATCCCGCTTCTGCCATTCTTCAGTGCCAAGTACGGTGCTCCTCCCTGGCAGATTGGTCTCTTGCTGTCTACCAATGCGCTCTTCAGCTTCTTCTCCGGACCGATCTGGGGAGCGCTGAGTGACAAGCGGGGCCGCAAGCCGATGCTGCTCATCTCTCAGGCGGGGACGTTGGTTGGCTTCGTGATGCTTGCCTTCTCCAGCAACCTGACCATGCTGTTCGCGTCCCGCGTCGTGGATGGCATCTTCGGCGGCAACTACCCCATCGCCAAGGCCATGATTGGCGACGTGGTCTCTCCCCGCGATCGCAGCAGACTGATGAGCAACGTTGGAACAGCCCACGTCCTGGCGTCGCTAGTTGGGCCAGGCCTCGGCGGTTTGCTCTCGCAGTGGGGCATCATCGCTCCTGGCCTCGCGTCCGCCGCTCTGTCCGCGCTGACCATCCTGCTGACGGTCCTCTTCTTGCGGGAGTCCAACCCTCGTGGTGGGAGATCGTTCCAGAATGCGGGTACCGTCGCGGCGTCAGAGGGGACCACCGATGGCGATCGCGAGGTGGACGCTCTTCCTGACGCCGACCAGCTCGGACCGGCGACGGTGTGGCGAAACCCGATCGCGCGCTACCTCCTGGTCCAGTGGGGATTCCACACATTCTCCTTCTTCATCTACATCTCCAGCATCAGCCTCTTCGCCTATGTCAAGTTGGGGCTGAATCCGCAGGAGGTGGGGAGGCTCCTGATGATCTCAGGAGCTGTCCGCGTGTTCATCCGCTTCGTGGTGTTTGTCCGGCTGCTTCGCTGGCTTGGCGACCGGCGGACCTCGATTCTCGGGCTAGGAACCTTCGTGGTCGTCTTCGCGATGCTGGCCTTCGTCCGGAACCAGGTCCAGTTTGGGGCGGTCCTATGCGGCGTGAGCTTCGCCGCCGCCTGCACCCGCGGCGTCTTGACGAGTTTCCTCAGCTTCTCGGTGAACCCGTGGGAGCAGGGCCGGGCGATGGGCCTATCGGCCTCGCTGGACAGCCTGGCCCAGATCGCTGGGCCTCTGGTGGGTAGCGCCGTCCTAGGCTGGCTGCCGCTGTGGGTCTACGGTGGCTTGGCCAGCCTCTTCGCGACGGGCGCATTCGCCATGGCTTTCCGCCACTTCGATTTCTACGACGCGCGGCGGTCCAAGGAAGAGTCCGCCTGAAGCAGCGCCTCGTCCACTGCCCCGGCCGCAACCCAGGAGAAGCGTCTCACAGTCTGCCAGACGCGGCCTCAGCGCCGGCGCTGAGCAACACAGCCCACTGCAGCCGTCTTGAGGGCGAGGCATCCTCGCGTGGGGGAAGGGTGCGCGGCGGCATTGGGTACGGGCCGGAGAATGCGCGCTATGGCAAAGCGCGGCTGCACACACGCGGCGCTATCGCCTTGTCCTCGTGGATTCGAGCGGTATAGTCCCTTCCCAGATGTCAGCCGCAGCAGCCGCCCAATCCCAGGCCGTCCTCTCCTGCCCGCTTCTTGACTGGTTTGCCCGCCACGCGCGCGATCTACCCTGGCGGCGCGACCGCACCCCATACCGCATCTGGCTGGCTGAGGTGATGCTACAGCAGACGCAGGTGGACACAGTGATCCCCTACTACGAGCGTTTCCTGGCCCGCTTCCCGACGATCGCGGAGCTGGCGGCCGCAGAACTGGGGGACGTGCTTAAGGTATGGGAGGGATTGGGCTACTATGCGCGGGCACGCAATCTGCACGCGGCCGCGCGACAGGTTGTGGCTCGCAGCGCCGGTCGCCTGCCCGGCTCGTACGATGAGCTGCTTGTACTGCCCGGCGTCGGGCGATACACTGCAGGAGCAGTTGCGTCGATCGCGTTTGGCCAGCACGTTGTTGCCGTCGACGGTAACGCCCGGCGGGTGTTATGCCGCGTGTTCGCGGTGACCGGCGACGTGACACGCTCTTCCGTGCAGCGGGAGCTGGAGGAGCTAGCGGTGGGTCTTCTCCCGTGTGGGCGCGCCGGCGAGTTCAACGAGGCGCTGATCGAATTGGGTGCGACGGTCTGCACACCTCGCGCGCCGCGCTGCGGCGAATGTCCGCTGGCTGGCGAGTGCCAGGCCTATGTGGGTGGGGACCCCGAGCCGCTGCCCGTGAGACGCCCGCGCCGCCGGGTGCCCCACTACGATGTGGCCGCCGCCGTGACACTCCGCGACGGTCACGTGCTCGTAGCACAGCGGAAGGTCGAGGATATGCTGGGCGGGCTATGGGAGTTCCCTGGCGGCAAACGCGAGGAGGGTGAGACACTGCCCGAGTGCCTGGCGCGCGAGATGCGGGAGGAGCTGGGCGTCGAGGTCAAGGTGGAGGAGGTGCTCACGGTTGTGAAGCACGCCTTCACGCACTTCCGCATTACACTTCACGCGTTCACGTGCCAGCTCACATCCGGCGAGCCTAGCTGCTTGGACTGCGCCGCGTTCAGATGGGTGGCGCCCGCGGACCTGGAGGGGTTGCCAATGTCCGTGGCGGATAGGAAGGTGGCGGCAGCGCTCCAGGCGGCTCAGGGGCAAGCTCCGGACCTGCCGCTGCACGGAAACCCTAGCTAGCGGACGGGGCGGCCGGCGTGGCGAGTTTCTGGGCTTCGAAGCGCCGGATCTGCTCGATCTGGGGGGCCGTCGGACGTACGAAGGGCCGCACGGCGCGGATACGGTCCCACGCGTCTTCCGCCGAGAGGCCGGTGCTGACGAAGTAGGCGGCGGCCAGAGCGGGCGCGCGGCCGACGCCGGAGGCGCAGTGTACGTATACCGCGCCGCCCCCGTCGATCTCCTCAGCGATGAAGGCGGAGCCCTCCCGCAGGTGCTCCAGCGTTGGGGCGGTGTCGTCGACAGTCGGAAGGTGCAGGTAGCGCTGAGGGGCGATGCCGGCGTGGTTGTCGTCGTACTCAATCCGCATGTTGACGACGGCAGTGATGCCTCGCTCAGCCATCTTCGGCCAGCCGCGCCGCGCGTACTGCCCGCCGACGTGGAGTTGCGGTGTGATCTGGCTTACGCCCAGAATGGGGGCTCCGGTAATGATGCGAACCGCGTGGTCGGCTGCCCACAACCACGTCGCGCCCAGCCCCTGGGTCTTGAGGCGGCCGGTGAAGATGTTCAGACCTGTGACCAGTTTGCTCAGCATGGCGATTCCGCGGTTGAGTGCGCCCGATTAGCGGGCGCTAGAACGATTATACCGCACCCGCCGGGGCGGGGAAGCTGCCGGAACGAAGGTGTAGAAGACGGATGGCACGACCGACGGACGCCTGCCGGATCGTGATCGACGCAAGATTGGGGCGGTCGCCAGGAGGGCGAAGGCGGTGTCTCGGAAGCGGGGACGCTGCCAAACCGCTGATCAAACGACTGGCAGTCGCGGGACAGTAGTCCCGTTGAAGGACTGCCAGTCGGAGCGGCGCCCCGGCGGCGCGGGCCGGTTGTCTGGCGCAGACCACCCGGTACAATCGGGCGGGCTAGCTGGAGGGCGCGACGCGGTGCACGAAACGGTAGGGATACAGAAGCAGGAAGCCAGGCGCAACTATGTGCTCGGCGTTTTCAATGGCGTGGCTTTCCGCTTCGGCGAGGCGCTGATCGACCCACCCTTGGTTCTGACGTGGTTCGTGAGCACCCTCACATCATCCAACTTCCTCATCAGCCTGGTGTCGCCGCTGGGCATGGTCGGCTGGTTCCTTCCGCAGATCTTCGTCTCAGCGCCTCTGCAGCGGATGAAGCGCAAGAAGCCGATGTACATTCTGGCGACATCGGCGCGCACGGTGGCCTGGCTCCTGCTGGTGGCCACGCTGTGGCTGGTGGCCGACCCGGTGCTCTTGCTGGTCGGGTTCTTCACCCTCTACACGCTCGCCCGTGTTGCGTCGGGCACGGGAGGGCTGCCGTTCTTCGATATCATCGCGAAGATCATCCCGACGCGGCGCCGCGGCACGTTCTTCGGCCTACGCCAGCTCCTGGGCGGACTGCTGGGACTGGGGGGAGCCTGGATTGTCAGGGCCGTGCTGGCCGACCCTGCACTGCCTTTTCCGCACGGTCACGCCGTTCTATTCTTGGCCTACGCGTGCGTGACGGCGGTGTCGGCGGCGGCCATGGCGTCGACCCGGGAACCGCCCGGCGTTGCGGTGCGCGAGACCGTGACGCTGCGGCAGCAACTGGGACGGGCGCGCCAGCTACTGCGGGGCAAGAGCGCCTTCCGGCGCTACATTCTGGCTCGGGGAAGCCTGGGGCTGGCCGCGATCTCCCTCCCGTTCTACGCCGTGTACGCCAAGGACGTTCTCGGCGCGCCAGAAGCCATGGTGGGTGTCTACATCGCAGTCCGTATTGGCGCGTCGCTGCTGTTCAACCTGCCGTGGGGCCGCCTGAGCGACCTGCGGGGGAACAGGTTGGTGATGCGCCTTATGTGCCTGGCGAGAGGATTGGCGGTGCTGCTTGCCATCGGGGTGGTGGCGCTGGTGGAGATTGCCGACCTGCAAGGGGACTGGCTGCCGTACCTGGCCCTGCCCATCTTCTTCCTGGAGGGCGCGACTGTGCCGGCCTATATGCTGGTGGGGAACAACTTCCTTCTGGAGATGGTGCCGGAAGGCGAGCGCCCGCTCTACCTGGGTCTTTCCAGCACGCTGGTGGGGATCATCCTGCTGCTGACGATTGGCGGGGGGCTGGTGGCGGATCTGGTGGGCTTCGCGGGGCTGTTCGCGCTGTCGCTGGTGCTCTACGTCGCGGCGTACGGACTGGCGACCTCCCTTCCGGAGCCGAGGGATGCGGGTTGGCGCCGGCCACCCGTGGGGCCTGGAGACCCGGGCCAAGAGGGGGCGAGAAGCGTGGACGTCACGGGCTAGGCTGGGGTGCGGATCGTGGACTGAGCCAGACGGCTAGCGCCGACAGCGGACTGTCGGGCACCCCTACCCAGCGCCGTGAATGCCGGGCGTAGGGGCGAAGCTGCCAAGAACCCCGACTTCATCACGATCTGGGGAACGCACAGGGGGAATGGCCAGCAGCCCAATGAGGCATGATGGCTGTATCGCCACGCGTCCCTGGGACATCCGCCGCGACCGCGTCTATCCTGCCACCTGGTGGGTTGAGAACGATCAGGGATGCCCCAACCGCACCTCCAAGAGCGTGCTGGACGGTGCTTGGGCCTGGGGCGAGGTATTGCCAAGGGGGCATCCGGCTGACCGGACGTGCCTGAGGCAGGGAAGCACTGCACACTCTGGCCGGCGCTGTGACTCAGTAGTCCCTTGAAAGCAGGTGCCGGTTTCCCACCCGCACGGTGCGCAGCCCCGCTGCGCGCGCGGCGGCCTCCGCCTCCTCGGCGTGGCGCACTGAGGTTCTAGGTAGGTCCGGGACCAGGAACTGCGGGGCAAATGCCAGCAGCACGTAGGGGATGGCCGGGTTCAGGCTCGCGATGACGCTGGCGATACGGCCTACCTCCTCGGCGTCGACGTAGCCGGGCACGAGCAGCGTGCTGGCGACCAGGGGTGGCGGGTCCGGACGCTCGCCGAAACGGGCCGCTGCGCGGGAGAAGTTCTCCAACGTACGGCGGTTGGTGACCCCAGTCAGGGCTCGGTGCAAGTTCTGATCGTGGGCCTTGAGGTCATACTTGACGCAGCCCGCCGTGGACAGGGAAAGGTCGAGCGCACGATCCATATGGCGGGCGTTGGCCATTCCGTTCGTCTCCCAGCAGACCGCGACCCCGCGA
>JAUVSX010000473.1 GCA_030596915.1 Chloroflexota bacterium
GGGGCTGAACAGGCCAACGATGAACAGCGGCAGGCTCAGAACTGTGGTCTTGACCAGGATGGAGATCAGGTAGTAGCCAGGCCCTGGATCCTCGGACACCAATCTGCCACGGTAGTCCAAGGGCTGCGGGTGCGGACGGCCCCCGTGCTTGATCACGCCCCCGAACACTGTCGCCAGCGCCTGCAGCGGTTGCACCCACATCGCAGGCCATAACAGGACATAGGTAGCGGCCGCTGCCCCGACCCACAGGAGAACCGGCGCCAGGTAGCCCCTCACGAATGGCGCGCGCCAGCGCGTCACCAGCAGACAGAGCCCCAGGTAGGGTACGAGGAAGTAGGCAGGGCTCTCGGTCAGAAAGGCCAATCCTGCCACCACGCCGGAGGACAGCAGCAGCCGGTGATGCGGCCAGAATCGGCCGGGCCAGAACCGGCCGTCCCCCTCGATCGCCCTGCTACGCCGCAGGTATACAAGCAGCAACAGCGCCGAGAGGAGCATCAGGACGCTCAGGAGCGCGTCGAGGTGCACGACCTTCGACATCGCGATGTGAAACGGGTCCAAGGCGATGAAACCCGCGCCAGCCCAAGCTACGGGCTCGCCAAATAGCCGCTTGAGCAGGACCCAGATCAGCACCACGGACAGGGCGATGGCAAGGGCCAGAGGAAGCGTGCTGACGAAGACCTCGGTGCGGAACGCGCGATCGACGGCCCGCAGCACGTAGCCGGTGTCTCCGCTGGCACGCCGCAGTGCTTGATACGCGTGTTGCGCCAGCCCGATCAGCCACATCGGCGTCACGCCAGGATGTTCCGAGACGATGGTGTCGGCCCACCGGCCGTCCAGCACGGCGTCGACGAAGCGGGAGCTCCGCTCGTACCACTGCAGGGGCCGCGATACGGGGTACACGGTGCGCGGGAGGAACGCTACCAGGAAGAGGATCAGCAAGAGCAGGACCCGCCAGCGCCTGGCTCGTTTCTTCATAGCCTGTGGGGTAGACCCGTTCGCACTCAGCAATCGCCCTGGGAGTGACTGGCGTATGCCGGACCTGCCACCCGCCGCCAGCCACGTCCAACGCTGGGTACGGCGAGGTGGGCTGGTCACCTGCGCGTGGGCGGAGGCGGCAAGGTCGGACACGCTGCGCTATCCTTCATCACTCCGCAAGATGAACGGAAGAGCGATGAGCCGCCGGGGCTCGTGGACGAACACGTCCGCCTTTCCGTTGCCATCCCCCGGGACCAGATTGTTCGCTTTGGAGTGGAAGGCCACGGCAAGGCCGCCGCGGGAGACGGCCGCCCGTCGGGAGAGCCCGTTCCCCTGCTCGCCGTTCGACGAGACCGATACGCGGACCGTCTGGCGGGTCCAAAGGTCGTGAAGGAAGACGTCCTCGACGTTGTTATCGTCCCCTGGCACCAGGTTACTGGCGGCAGAAAAGAAGACCACGTAGCGCCCATCGGGCGAGATGATGGGGCGTTCGCATTTGTTGTTCGGTTCGGCGCCGTCGGACGACAGAGATGCGCGCTGCATGTCCCCCGTCAGCCGATCATACACGAAGATATCCCTCTTGCCGTTCGTATCATTCACCACGAGATTGGAGGCGCGAGACGCGAAGGCTACGAAGCGGCCGTCTGCGGAGATCGAGGGGTAGTTTGAACTGTCATTTGCCGACGTTCCTGTGATGCTCTCGGAGATGCGCACAGTCTCGGTCAGCACCCGGTCGTGGACGAATACGTCCAGTATCTCGTTGTCATCGCCGTCGACCAGGTTACTGGCAAATGAGCTGAACGCGACGTAACGGCCGTCGCCCGAGATGGAAGGCTCGACCGAATGGCCGCCGAGGGCCTGGCCCCCACCACTGCGCACGGAGATGCGGTAGGTCCTCGTAATCTCCCGATCGTGGAGAAAGACGTCCCGTGCTTCGTTGTTATCGCCATCCACCAGATTCGTGGCGGCCGACCAGAAGGCGACGAAGCGGCCGTCTGCGGAGATTGATGGGTCAGCGGAGCCAGCATTGGCAAAGCCTCCACCGGGGCGCTGCGAGACGCAGAAGGTCTCGCCAGTCGCCCGATCGTGGACGAAGACGTCCTTAACGTGGTTGGTGCCCTCGATCCAGTTTTCGGCAAAGGAGTAGAACGCGACGACTCGCCCATCCGCGGAGATCCTGGCCCCGAAAGAGTCACCGTCAAATTCCTCGCCACCGGACACGACGGACACAAGGGTGGTCTGCAAAGTCGCGCGGTCGCGGACGAAGATGTGAATGTGGCCCGTAGGAGGGCTGACGAGGTTCGGCGATTCAGAGACGAAGACAACGAACCGCCCGTCGGCGGAGATGAACGGGGCCTCTGAGTTGCCCCCGATCGTCTCCGACCCGTCGGAGGCGAGGGAGACTCGCTCTGTTGTGCCGCTCGCCAGCATGGCGGCCGCGGCTGGCGACGCTCTCCCCGCGTCCACGTCTATGGGCCGCGCCCAGACCACCATAAGCACGCCCACCAATATGACGCCAAATACCCTCGCGGGTCTGGCGAGAGCAGCCAATGATCGTGTATTCACAGCAACGCTCCTCTCCTCGAATAGTTGTCCCACTGCCCGGCCGCCAGCCTCCGCCCTGCCCGGGAGCACGGTGCAAGGACACGCTTCCGTTACCGTCTTTCGCCCCGCCGGGGGCAAACCACGGTGCGACCGCACGCGCATCGTCTCGCCGATCCGAATACCGGGCGCGGGCAGCCGTATCGTACTTGCGGTTCGCGATCTAACAAGTGCCCGGAGGCATCTGCGTCAGCAGTGCATCTCTGTTCTGCTGCACTGAGACATCGCCGTCTTGGCGTTGGATCGGGGAGAAGTCAAGCGCGTCGCCGGCGACCGCCGCAGCGGTTGCCCCGTGGCCGAACGGCCCGTGGCCACGGTAGCGCCGGTTCTCTTTGGCCCAGTGTGAGCAAGGATCCTGGCCGACCCCGTATGAAGGAAACAAACCGGGAGTTCGGCTGCCCTGCCGAACCAGCCGCTCGACCACTCGTAGACGCGCGCTCCCGGTAGGACGCCAGGAGCAGCACCCTTGCGCGCAGGGCGAGCGCATTCCGAGGTCTGCTACTGAACACGCCAGGTCCCGATGACGGCAGAATCGTCCGGGGACGGCTGGCCAGCCCGCCTCACCGGCAAGCGCGCACCAGTCGCCGTGTCGTACCACCCGACACTGACGCTGTAGACCCC
>JAUVSX010000113.1 GCA_030596915.1 Chloroflexota bacterium
ACCTCGCCCGGCCAATTGCAGAGAAAGCCGCCGGCGCGGGGCCAGTCACCCGATATGTCCCCCTCGACGCCTCCCTCGGCTGGCGTCCCCGGAGATGCGGCAGGCGAAGGCTTGCCAATCAGGCGAGCGGCGCTGGCTGCCACCGCCGACGCCTCCGCCACCGTCTCGGGGATATCCTTCGGTTCGCTGAATGCCCCGCTCACGAAGATGCCTGGCCGCGTGCTCTCGCAAGGGGCGAATCTGTCTGTCACGCCGAAACCGTACCGATTCAGGTCAATTCCCGCCGACTTGCCCAACTGCTGAACGCCCAACGGTGGCGCCAGACCCACCGACAGCACCACCAGGTCGAAGTCCTCCTCCTGAACACTCCCATCCTCGGTCACGTAGCCAAGAAATAGATTCCGCGTCTGCTGGTACTGGTGGACCGAGGAGACTATGCATCGCCGGTAGCTCACGCCAGGCAGGGCCTCGACGGCGCTGAAATATTCATCAAAATCCTTGCCGTGGGCACGTATATCCATGAAGAAGACCGTCACATCCAGGTCGGGCTGGATCCGCTTGGCCGCCGCCACCTGTTTGGCCGTATACATGCAGCAGACAGAGGAGCAATACCCGCGTCCGATGGACTCGTCCCGTGACCCGACGCACTGAATGAAGGCAATGCGTCGAGGCGCCTGACCGTCCGAGGGACGCACGATCGTGGCCCCGGTGGACCCCGGGATGCTGACCATGCGCTCGAACTGGGTGCTGGTCAACACGTTGTCGTAGTAGCCGAACCCATACTCTCCCCGCAAGCGCGCGTCAAAGGGCTCAAAGCCAGGGCTCAGGATGAGTGCGCCCACGTTGATGTCTGACAGACGCTCTCCCATCTCCAGTTCAATTGCCGCGGTGGGGCAGACCTCGACGCACTTCCCACAGCGGGTGCAGTAGTCCATATCAATGACGTACACAGAGGGGATTGCCCGCAACGGAGGCGCGTAGATCGCCTTGTGCAGGTCCAGGTCCCCTTCGTACCGATCGGGGCGTTCCACCGGGCAGACCGGAGCACAGAGGCCGCAATTGGTACACCGATCCGCGCGAACGTAGCGCGGCTTATGGCGCAGCGTCACGGTGAAGCTCCCCGGCTCCCCCTCCACGCTCACCACCTCAGAGTACGGCAGGATTTCGATGTTGCGGTGCAGGTCGCACTCGATGGTGGGGCAGTGGGCCGCCCGTCCGGGTAGCATCAGGCACAAGCCACAGGAATCGGTGGGGAACGTCAGGTCCAGCAGGTGCATTGAACCGCCGATTCCCGGCGCGCTGTCCAGCAAGAAGACCTTGCGCCCTGCCTCGGCCAGCAGCAGCGCCGACTGCATCCCGCCAATACCAGCGCCAACCACAAGTACTGCATCGCTTTGTTGAGATCCGCTGTTGTTATTCGTCATAGCGTTCCCTCAGAACATGCCACGTGTTGCGCGTCATGTGAGAAGACCCCGTTCCCGAAGCAGCGGACGTGGATCCACCGTATGCTTGCCGAACCACTTCTCCACGCCGGGTAGGCCAAAGGCCAGCGCCATCAACTCAGTGAAGTAGAAGATCGGTACCTTCTCCACACCGGCCTGCCGCGTGTCCAGGTTGATCTGGCATATTCCGCACGCAGAGGCGATGCAGTCCGCCCCGGCCTCAATGGCTCCCTCGACAATCTTGTTCGCAAGGGTCACGACGACCTCACTCTTGGAGAGTGTCAGGCTTGCCCCGCAGCAATCCACCTTGTACGACCAGTCAACTGGCTCCGCTCCAATCGCGCCCACCAGACAGTCCATCGTAATCGGATGCTCCGCATCGTCCCAGCCGGTCTTCTCCGGCGGCCGCACCAGGACGCAGCCATAGTAACTCGCGACCTTCAGTCCCTCCAGGGACTTAGTCACTCTTGCCTGAATTGCCTCTATCTCCAGGTCATAGCTGAGTACGTCCAGGATATGGCGCGGCCGCCCTTGACCAGTGTAGCGGAAATCCAGCATCGACTCCATCTTGCGCCGCCAGGCCTCATCCTCGCGGAGTGCGATATCGGCTGACAAGGAGGTCTGGTAGCAGGCTGGGCAGGGGATCACCGTATCTAGCCCAGCCTCCTGGGCCAGTGCCACGTTGCGCCCGGGCAACGACAGCGACAGCTCGTGATTGAGGCTGTGCGCCGACGAGGCTCCACAGCAGCTCCAGTCGTCCAACTCCAACAGTTCGATATCCAGCGCCTCACAAACCGCCTCGGTGGAAAGACCGAATTCGACCGAGGTGGTTCCAGCCGTGCAACCGGGATAGTATGTGTACTTCACTCGTCCCCCTCCGACTCGGCGCCAGCGGCCTCCTCGTACAGTCTCTTCACCTCGCCCATTCGCTTGATCCGCTCCGGGACGAATGCGATCTTCCCTTTCAAGATGAGGTCCGCTCCCATGATCAAGTCAGAGATCAGACCATGGAAGAAGAGTGGGGGCTCCGCCAGCAAGCAGCGGACCTTGTGCTCCATGATCAGACTCAATTCATGCACCCGCCCCCACAGCCTGATGCTATCGAGGAACGAGCGATGCAATGCGTACACCGACGGCTCTAGCGCGTGTTTCTCCTTCACCGCCATGATTCGCAGTACATCCATGACCGGCGCCAGCCGTATCTGGTTTGGGCAGCGGGTGCCACACGCCTCGCAAGCCACGCACATCCAGATAGCCGAACTGTCGAGCACTCTATCCTTCTGACCCAATTGGATCAGCCGCAGCAACTGGGCCGGCTTGTACTCCATCACGTGTGCCGTTGGGCAGCCGACAGTGCACCTTTGGCAGTAGAAGCACCTGTGGATACGCTCCCCGCTGCGCTCCCGCACGACGTCTACAAACGTGGGGTCGATCCCTACCGCGATTGTCATCAGCTCCTCCGTTCGCCCTACTCCCCCCCCACGTCCAACCACTCGTCTTCGCGGAAGGTGATGAGGGGCAGGGGTTCTTCCACACTGCGGCCGGGCACGTAATCGAACCCTTCTTGCAGGCGAGCGCCCGTAGCACGGAAGACCAGGTCCACTGGCAACTCCGCCGGGCATGCGCTCGTGCACATCCCACAGCCGATGCAAGAGAGCACCATGTGGTTGAGACGCGTCAGGTGGAAAAGCATCGTGTCGGACGGCAATCGGTAGGCCCCTTTGCGCCGTGCCCAGTTCAGGTACTGGATCGGCTCGTGCTGGAAGACGTGGCTCCTGAAGAGACACTGCTTGCAGTAGCAGATGGGGCAGACGTCCATGCAATTGTGGCAGCGCACGCAGGCGGCAAAGACCACGTCGATGCCTTCCTGATCAAGTTGTTCGCGAATCTCGGCAAAGCGATCATCGCGCACCTCGGTGCGCACTGAGACCACCTTCTCGACCACCTCGGACCGCTGCCCATCCTCGCCCTCTGAACCGAGCCCCAGCTTCTCGCCCACTTCATCGGGCAGGGTCACCGGGACGCCAGCGGTCAGGTCCGCGCCAAAGAGCTCCAGTGTAATATCAGCTCCCTCGGCGTGGGGCTTCTCACACATCTGGCAGGCGCTGCGGAAGGCGTACCCTTCACGAGGAGCCAGATCGCCGCTTCGGGCCGTCGCCAGCAGCGCGGCCATGTCCAAGGCGCCATCGTCCTGCATCGTCCCGTGAACCGGTACGTCGTAGGTGCCCAGGCAATCTAAGCCGATGATCACCAGGTCGTCCAATTCGGCTTGGTGGAGCTTGGCAAGCTCAACCAGTGCTCGCACCTCGCACGAACGCAACACGACACCGACACGTCCCCGGGGCTCACGGATGGAAACTTGGCCCGCCACGCGCGCCGTATTCACGCCCATCACTGGTGCAAGTGGGTTCGCTGCATCCAGCATACCGGGGTCGGTCACCAGGGCGGGGACGACACCGATTCGCCCGCCGCCTGCGGGAGTCTCCATCGGGACCAGTAACGCGTCCACAATCTGCTCCTCCAGCAACCGCCTGAGGAACCCGCGGACAGCCGCCAGTGTGTCGTCATTCTCAACGGGTATTACGGTCCTCATCACCTCTCCTTTGATTAGCCATCACCCAGTAGCCACCAGCCGATAACAGATCGCTGCCAACCGCTGATCACGCTGATCACACTGCCCACTTCTGACGCATCGGGTTGAGGCCTTTCTCCTTGAGCGCCTCGGTCATCTGCGTAACCGTCTCGGCATAGCGCCCTGCCTCGGCGCCGGAGATCCAACGCAGCCACACCCGCTCGTCGTCGAGGCCGACACTATCGAGGATCATCTTCAGCGCGACAATGCGCCGCCGAGCCTTGTAGTTCCCCGACTGGTAGTGGCAATCGCCAGGGTGGCAGCCACCGATGAGGACACCGTCAACCCCGTCCAGAAGCGGCCTGAGCACGTAGGTGGGGTCTACCGACCCGGAACACATCACACGGATAATGTCCGCGTTGGGCGGATACCGCATGCGCGAAATCCCCGCAGTGTCGGCAGCAGTATAGGTGCACCAGGTGCAAAGAAAGGAGATGATCCTCGGTTCAAAGTCGGACGTCATGATCCCGAACCTCCATGATACGTGCTTCTACTACGTCCTCATCCCGCCGAACATCGTCTGCGCGTCGAGACGGAAAACCCCCTCGACACAGCCAGAGTGGGCGTCAGTGAAGATACCCTCACGCCACTGCGCGACATCGCAGAGACACGGATGAGGTCCATGCCTGGCATCCCGCCTGGTGTATCGCTCAACGCGTTCAGGCTCAACGGCCTTGCGCGCATCGACAAACAAACAGGGGGGAGGAAACCAAGCCCGCTCCCTCAAGCCTCTACAAGGACACGCGGCATGCTCAGGAGCCCCTCGATCTGGGCCATGATCTGCTCGTCGGTGAAATGGCGCGCCGTGATCGCGCCGGGGGGACAGCCCGCTGCACAGGCGCCGCAGCCCTTGCACAACGCCTCGTTGACGCGCGCCACGTTGTCCCTCTCGACGAAACTGATGGCCGTGTAGGGACATAGCGAGATACAGGTCTTGCAGGCCGAACAGAGCGTCTCGTTCACGACGGCGACCTGCGGCGAGATCGTGACCACGCCCTTGTCCAGTAGCGCCAGGGCCATGGAGGCCGCTGCGCCGGCGTGGGCCACCGTGTCCGGAACGTCCCGCGGACCCTGGGCGGTCCCGGCCAGGAACACGCCGTCGGTGTTGGTCTCGACCGGACGCATCTTGGGGTGCGCCTCGGCGAAGAACCCGTCCTCCGAGCGCCCCAGGCCGAACAGCGCGGCCGTCTGGTCGGCATCCCCTGGCGCCTCGATCGCCGTACTGAGGATCACCATGTCCGCGTCCACTTGCACGACCCGCCCCAGGTTGGAATCCTCACCCCTGACCTGTAGCTTGCCGTCGGGAAGCACCTCGACCTGTGCACCGCGACCGCGGATGAATATGATGCCTTCCTCCTGGACGCGTTCGTAGAACTCCTCGTAGCCCTTGCCGAAGGTGCGCATGTCCATGTAGAAGTTGTACACATCGGCCCCGGTCTTGTCGCGCACCAGGTGGGCCTGCTTCAGCGAGTACATACAGCAAACGCGCGAGCAGTATGGGTGGGCGTTGTGATCCCGACTGCCCACACAGTGGATGATCGCCACGCTCTCCGGCTTCTTCCCTTCGGCGGTCAAGATCTCGCCACCCGTCGGACCGCCCGAGCTCGACAGTCGCTCGAACTCCATACCAGTCAGGATATTCGGGGACTTCCCATAGGAGTACTGGGAGAGCTGGTGCGGATCCCACATCTGGAAGCCAGTCGCCACGATGATGGCACCCACCTTCAAGTCCAGGTGCTCCTCAACCATGTTGTGATCGATCGCCAACGGCCCGCACACATAGACGCACTGGTTGCATTCGGAGCAGACGCCGCACTGCAGGCAGCGCATCGCCTCTTCGACCGCCTCCTCCTCGCTCACGGGGCCGGTTACCTCGCACATGCTGTGAATCCGCTCGCCGGCATCTACCTCTTCCAACGTGCATACCCGCACCATCTCAACGACCTGGCCGGACGCCTTGCGAGCTTCGATCTCCTCATCACTCACGTCCGCCACGGGCAGCTTGACCTCCGGCCCGGGCATCGGCAAGCCCATCAAATAGGCGTGCATCGCCCGCGCTGCCTTGTGGCCTGCGCCAACGGCATCGACGACGAACGCCATCCCCGTGACCGCGTCTCCAGCGGCGAAGATGCCGTCGACACTGGTCGCCATCGTGTTCTCGTCCACCGCAATCTGGCGGCCATTTGGCGTGCGCTTGATGACCTCCGGGACGCTCTCTAGATTGGGTCGTGCGCCAATGGCCGAGATGACCACGTCGGCGTCCATTAGACACTCCGCACCATCGATGGACATTGGCCGGCGCCGACCGCTTTCGTCCGGCTCACCCAGCTCCATACGGCAGCAGCTCAGCCCGCAGACATTGCCTTCATCGTCGGCTTCCACGCTCACAGGCGAGACCAGCCAGTCAAAGGCCACGCCATCCTCGAGGGCCTGGGTGTATTCCGCTTCCAGCGCCGGCATCTCCGCCTCCGTCCGGCGGTAGGCCACGCGCACCTCGGGCGGCTCGCCGCCCTCCCGATCCGCCTGCATCGTGCCAGCGCGTACCGCTGTGCAGGCCGCGTCCATCGCCACGTCGCCGCCGCCCAGGACGATGACCTTCTTCCCTATCAGGTCGGGGTAGTAGTCCATACTGGCGCCGCGCAGGAAGTCGTTGGCCGCCAACATCTGAGGCAGATCGACGCCTGTCACCGGCGGCCGTACGTCCGAATGTGCACCGATTCCCACGAACACTGCATCGAACGGGCCGCCCTGGTCCTCCCCGGACTTGAGGGCGACAACGTCGTCCACCTTGGTATTGAGCTTGAGATCGATGCCCAGGTCGATGATCTCGTCAATCTCCCGCTGAAGGATCTCGGCAGGTAGCCTGTATTCGGGGATACCCACCCGCATCATACCGCCAGCCACCGGGAGCGCCTCGAACACCGTTACGTCGTGTCCCGACAGCTTCAGGTCCTGGGCCACGGTCAGGCCCGCAGGGCCCGAGCCTACGATGGCCACACGCTTGCCCGTCGCATCCGGCGTCTCCGCATCCTGATCGATCTTGGGCGCGAAGGCCTTCGCCACTTCTTCGGGATGCTCGAAGGCCCAATCGGCGACAAACCTCTTCAGGCGCATGATGCTGATCGGCTCATCTACCCTGCCGCGCGAGCAGGCGTCTTCGCACACGTGATTGCATATGCGCCCACAGACCGCCGGGAAGGGATTGTCCTCCTTGATAGAGCGGTACGCATCAGCGAAGCGCCGCTCCCGGATAAGTGCAATGTAGCCCTGGGCCCGCTGCCCGGTGGGGCAGGCATCGCGACACGGGGCGACGCCCTTCTTGTCGATCACGAAGACAGAGGGGATGGCCTGCGCGAAGGAGCGGTAGATGGCAGGACGGGTTCCCAGACCCTCGTTGAACTCGTCTGGCAACGTGATCGGGCAGACCTCCAGACACAAGCTACAGGCCGTGCACAGGTCTTCCAGTACGTACCGAGGATTGCGCCGCACTTTAACTTCGAAGTTGCCTACGTAGCCCGAAACATCCTCGACCTCACTGTAGCTGAGGAGCGTAATGTTGGGATGCCGACCGGCATCCATCATCTTGGGGCCGAGAATTCAGGTACTACAGTCAAGGGTGGGAAAGGTCTTGTCTATCTGGGCCATGTGCCCGCCGATGGTGGGTTCTCGCTCCACCAGATAGGTGGGGTAGCCCGCTTCGGCGATCGTCAGCGCCGCCTGGATACCGGCGATGCCGGCGCCCACGACCAGCGCCGCCTTGGTGACCGGCTCCTGGCGCGACTCGAGTGGTTCTTGGAAGGCCACCCGAAAGACTGCCGAGCTGACCAGCCGCTTCGCCTTGGCCGTTGCCAGGGCACGATCCTGAATAACCCAGGACACGTGCTCACGGATGTTCGCCATACTAAAGTAGTATGGGTTGAGATCAGCCTCAGCCACAGCGTTCTGGAAGGTCACCTCATGCATACGCGGAGTGCAAGACGCGACTACGACGCGGGTCAGGCCCAGATCCCGGATGTCCTCCTGGATCATCTTCTGGCCGGGCTCGGAGCACATATACTTGTTCTCGCGAGACACAACCACATTGGGCAACCGGCTTGCGAAGGCCACGACCTCATCTACCGCGACCGTCGCCGCGATGTTGACGCCGCGATCACAAATGTATGCGCCGACTCTGGGTTCTTCCGTGTTCCCTCCTCTCCTCTCCGGTGGC
>JAUVSX010000255.1 GCA_030596915.1 Chloroflexota bacterium
CCGAGGCGACCTGATGGGACGCAACCCACGGCGGCTCGACGGGAAACCCTTCATCGCCGTATCGAACGCCATGCATCGCCGTCCGCAGCACGTACTCGCCCGCCACCCGCAGCAACTTGAAACCGATCGAGCGGCCATACGAAGTCTCAAACCCCTCGTCGAAGACCTCAACCAGCTCAACATCGTCCCGTCCCAGGTCCTCGGGGAAGCGCATCCCCCAGGTTCCTGAGCCGCCAATCAAGGCGTACTTCGCTTCAGGCAGCGTAGAAGCCACTACGACAGTCCTTCCCCACTATTCTAGGTGATTTCCGCATCGCCAGCCAATCGCCGGCGCCACTGACGTCTATATCCGGGCTAGTGGGAGCCAATGACGTGGAGCGCACTGCCACAGTTGCACGGCTCCAGCGGCTCCCTATCCAAGAGAATGCCCACAAATACAGCCAGGATATCCTCCTTCGCACGGTTGCACGCGGCCCGCGCGGCCTCGAAGTCAATGGTCTTCGAAACGATCCCGGCCCCCCAGTTCACGACCACAGTCACCGCTGCGAAGCACATTCTGAGCTCGCGAGCGAGCGTGATCTCAGGAACACCAGTCATCCCGACGACATCGCCCCCCAGCTTCGCGAGCATCGCAATCTCGGCAGCCGTCTCCAGGCGCGGGCCCTCCATACAGACGTACACGCCTTCCGGCTCGATTTCCAGACCCCGCGCACTGCCACGCTCAAGGACGCGGGCGCCCAGCGCGGGGCAATACGGGTACGTCACGTCAACGTGTGCAACTACGCCATCGTCCCCGTCGTAGAAGGTAGTGGGGCGCAGATGGGTGAAATCGAGGAAGTTCGAGAGCAACACCATGCTGCCCGGAGCGAGCCTCTCGTGAAGCGAACCGACGGTCGAGAGTGCTAGCACGCGGCGCACGCCGAGCATCTCTAGTGCCTTGATATTCGCGCGGTAATTGATGCGGTGTGGCGGAAAGGAGTGCTCCGGACCGTGGCGGGGCAAGAACACGAGCCCGCCGCCCGCGCCTTGGCCGACAAAGAGGTCCACGGAACCGTACGGTGTCTCGAGGGTGCGACGCTCCAGGTCCAGGCCGGGGACGCTATAGACCCCGGTTCCGCCGATGATGGCGCCGGCGACTGTCACGTCCCCTTCGCTCCCCCGGTCCGCTGAGGAGGCATACCCTATCGTATCACTTTCCTGATTCATGTCAAGTTCATCGCCTTCAGATCTTCAGAACGAGCCGGGTGCGTTGTGAAGCCTCGATCCGCACAACCTGCGCAATCTGTGGTTAGTTCCGTTCCCTCGCTGATTCGCTGATTCGCTGATTCGCCGTTTCGCCGTTTCGCTTCCTCTATCCCACGCGCACCTCGAACTCGCAGTAGGGGTCGCCCGCCGCGCAGCACTTCACCTCACGTACCTCTACGGGCAGGCCGAGCCCTGCTTCCATAGCTCCGGCCGTCACTCCGGCCTCGTAGATACAAACCGGGAACCCCACGTTTGGAAGACCGTAGGAGTCGGCGCTCTCGTAGTAGCGGTAGACGGCGAAGTCCTCCTCGACTGTCAGGATCTCAGGTACCGAGTAGCCGTGGATCGGGCACAGTTCGAGCGCCTCCGCCAGCAACTCACCGAGGTTGGGGTTTCCCTCACGGTGCCACGCGTCGACCAGCGCACCGATAGCGCGCCCGACCTGGTACGCCACCGGCATCAACTCCGGGAACAGCACGAACGAGAACGTCTGGCGATCGCGCATATAAAGGAACTGGATGTCGTTGGGCAGGGTGGGTCGGATCGGGCGCTTCTGATAATAGGCCGTGTAGTCGCCGTGGATGCTCTCGACAAGCTCGCCGGCAGCAGCCTCGCGCAGCGTACTGACCATCTCAGCCAACAACTCCGGGTCCTTCGCCTTGGGCGATGCTCCGAGCGCTGCCCTTACCTCCTCAAGCTTCATCGGCCCCCCCCTTCAACGCGACGTTCCCACGCAACGCCGCCCTACGCGGCGGGATTCGCTGAATCGCTGACTCGCTGACTCGTCCTCACGTCAGCAGATACCCTCCCTCGACGAACAGCGTCTGCCCGGTGATCCAGTCCGACGCGCGCGAGGCCAGGAACAGTACACAGTTGCCGATATCATCCGGTGTGCCCAGCCGCTTGAGCGGCGTACGCTCCTCAACCATCTGTGCCAGTTCCAGGGCGTTGGACCGCAGCCCCGGCGAGTCGATCAACCCCGGCCCGACGGCGTTGACCCGGATCCGATGCGGCGCAAGCTCGGCCGCCAACGATTTCGTGTATGCGACCACCCCGCCCTTCGAGGCATCATAGTGCGCCGTGCCGCCGAAGCCCGGATGCACCGCGTTGGTGCTGGCGATGTTGACGATGCGTCCCCCATCGCCCTGGGCGACCATCTGCGCAGCAGCCGCCCGCGAGCAGAAGAACAGTCCCTTCAGGTTGGTATCGAACACCGCGTCCCAGTCCTCCACGCTCAACTCACCCTGGGGGGAGACCGTGAAAATGCCGGCGTTGTTGACCAGCATGTCGATGCGGCCAAAGTGCCGAACGGTGGTCTGTACCATGTCGCGCACCTGCCCCTCGTTCCGCACATCGACGCACACGGGCAGCGCGCGCCCATCTTGGCCGTCGATCTCCGCAGCCAGTTCCTCCGCGGGGGCAGCGCTGCAGTTGTAGGCGATCACCACGTCGGCCCCTGCGGCGGCAAGCTTGCGTACGATGCCGCGGCCAATGTTCACCGCGCCGCCGGTGACAATCGCCACCTGTCCGCTCAGGTCAAACAGGCTGCATACCTCGTCCCTCATAGCGCCCCCCGCCGGTCGTTGTTCAGAACGCGGCTCAGCCCCCGAACGTGTCCTCCCCTCTAATCTGGTCCGGCCAGCGCTTCCGCAATCATCTTGCCCTCAGCCTGCGCGGGCAGGGCAATGCCCAGCAGATGCACGAGCGTCGGAACCACGTCAGGCGTCCACGGTGGCACGCGCAAGCGACACCCCCTCCGCACACCCGGACCAGCCATCACAAACGTCGCCCGGTTCGAGCAGCCTCCGTACTCGACGTGGGGCAGGTACTGGTGGTGGATGCCCTGCATCGCCGCAAAATAGGCCGACTCGAGCCCCTCTTCAATCAGCGTGTACTGCATCCGGCCCACAGCCTCCAGATCGATGGGACCCAGGCTCTGGATGGTGCCGCTTGGCGCGTAGCCGGGCGTCAGATAGAACACAATGTCACCCACCGTGTTACCCCATTGGCCGAGGAACACAGCATCCTCCTTGCGCAGTGCCAAGGCCACGGGGCACTGTCCCGTCTCCGGGTCGCGCATCGCGTAGAAGGCCTGAATGACCTGTTCGCGCACCTCTTGATACTCCGCCCCCGGCTCGACGATGCCGTCGGGATCGCGTCCCTTCAGGTTGACCCACACGTTCTCTGCCAGCGGATGGTCCCCCAGCACCACCTTCGTGTGCGCCCAATCGATCACCGACCGGCCGTCCTCGATCTCCTGGTAGACCAGCAACCCGGCATCGACCAGCGATTGGCCTACCCACGCCTGCCGCGTCGTGGGGATCGCCGAGTGGTCCGAGACGACCAGCACCAACGTATCTTCGTTTGCACAGCCTCGAAGAATCTCGCCGACCATGCTATCCAGTACGTGATACTCGGATCGGAAGCGATCCCAGTATTCTTCAGCCTCGACGGGGTCGTAGCGGCTCCAATGCGGACTGACTCCATTCAGCGCGTCGTGGTTCAGCCCATCCGGGGCGTGGATCTGGACCATAAGCAGGTCCCACGGATAGTGCTGGGCCAGGTAGTTGGTCGCGAGCGCGATCCCACGGGCCTGGTCGGAGATCGATTCGTAGACCTGGCACAGCGGCATAATGGGGTGCACATCTTCGGCTGCGCCGTCCGTCTCCAGCAGGCCGACACGCCCCTCAGCCTGTCCCCGCTCGAACAGGTCCTCGATCAGCTCGTCGGCAATCGGTTGGGGATGGGCCCAACCGTGCGTGTTGAAGATCGCCGTGCGGTACAGCGCCAGACTCCCGCCATCAGGGGAGAGGCTCAGCAGACGCAGGCGGAACTTCGCCCTCACCCGTCCGTACGGCGTCGGAAACTCATCCCAAAGCCAGGCGCTCCATTCCCCCTCAGTCAACGTCGTCACGACCTCGCCGCCGGAAAGGCCCCGGTACACCGTCACGCGATCATAGCCGCCGCTCGACGAAGCGGTGATCTCCAGCCGGTAGCATAGGGCGGGGTCGACTTCGTCCTCGCCTTGGACCTGCCAGCCACCGCCCCCGGGACGTAGCACACCCTCGCCCGAGATAGCTAGCGCGCTCTCCAGCGGCGGCCGCGCACCGTCTGAGCCCGGCGCGGGTTCGCGCACGACGATGCGAACCGTCGCCGCCCCGCCGCCGGTTGCATACGTGTGCGGGTTGCTGATGCGCGCCAGCACGCTCGAGTAGGGCCCCGATCCGTCGATCGTAACCACCGACGGCGCATTGGCCGGCCAGCACCCCGGCCAGTTGACCAAGATGCAGCGCTTACCGTCTCGCTCCGCCGCCTGCCAGACGTACTCGGCGCGGCAGAGTTCGTTCAGGTAAGCCGGCGCCTGATCGACGAAGGGCGGGAAGATGCTGGCGTTGACGCGATGCATCTCCTCGAAGCGTTCGCCGTGGAAGTGCACGCCAAACGTGTTGATGCCGTGCGTGCCGGTCCACGCACCGGTCGCCAACGAGGTCCAATTGGTTGGCGTATCGACTGGCGGCGACGAGAGCATCGGCGAGTACACGCCGCGCTCCATCAGCCGGGCCAGGTGGGGCATATGCCCTTCTTCGGTGAACTTCTCCACCATCTCCGGCATCAGCCCGTCGATGCCGATGACGATCGCCCTGCTGGGACAACGACACATTCTACGACTCCTGTTCGAGTGTGGTGCAGACCGCATGGGAACGCGAAAGCGACGGAATGGCCAGTGAGGATCTCACGTTGGGATAGTCTCGGGCTGCGGTCCGGGTGCTGCCGCACATTATAGGGGCGCCGCGGGGGGGCGTCAAGCGGGATGCGGATTCCGTTGCGCGAACGACGCCCCGGCCGTGCGACCCGACGATGGCCTGATCCACCGCGTGCGGCGAGGCCCTGTAGCCGCAGATTCCATTCCGCGCCGAAGCCACCGCCCAGAGGACGCAGTTTGGGTTCGTACCAACGGCGTCAGCCGTTGGCTTCGGCCTTCAGCCGTTCTGTCGCACGTGGGGAACCGCTGAGGCGGTTACTACGAACACGGAGGCAGCGTCTTAGCGAACTTGTAGGACTGCCATTCCCTTAGGGCGCTCTGCACAGGGCGGCTCGTCAGCGATGCCCCCGGGA
>JAUVSX010000180.1 GCA_030596915.1 Chloroflexota bacterium
ACGCTCACGACGTCGGTGCCCTTGGTCTCCGGGGAGAGGCGCTGCCTGGCGAGGACCCTTCGCTCGCGCGGCGACCCCAGGATCGCGTCCCGGATCATTTCGTACCTCTCTTTGCCGGTGTTCGTTCCCTGCTTGCTTCCCCTGTCGGTGCAGGGTCAGATTCTGTCGCCCACGCGACTCGCTCCAGTTCTGATCCTGCCGCGTCGGCCCGGTCAGGGTTGTCTATGGTCCGTGCCTGGGGTGTGCAGTGTAGACCAGCGATGGACTGTGTCAAGTGCGGGGAGCAGTACGTGTGATTGCGCTGGTCAGGCAGAGTGCTACAATCGCGCGTGGGTGGGGCAAGTGCCTAGGAGTGGCAGGCGTCGGTGGGCGATGATCTTGGCGGCACTGCCGCGTTTCGATCCGCTCCCCTACGATCGATCGAGGAGGCGCTGCGTGGATACTTACAAGTACGTTGTGCTTGGCGGCGGGCTTGCCGGCGAACGGACGTGCGACGGCATCCGCAGGGTCGATACGGCCGGCAGCGTTGCCCTGGTCGCGGGTGAGGCTCACCCGCCGTACCAGCGGCCGCCTCTATCGAAGGGTTCCCTGACGGGTCGCAAGGGCCTGGCCCGGGTCTCTTTGCAGGAGTCCTCCTACTACGACGATCACGGCATCGATCTCATCACCGGCGTACGTGCAATCGCCGTGAGCCCCGATGTGCACCAGGTGGAGCTCGCCGACGGGCGCGCGCTGGGCTATCAGAGGCTGTGTCTGGCGACAGGAGGCGTTGCGCGCCGCCTGCCGATCCCCGGGACCGATCTGTCCGGCGTGTATACGCTGCGCACCATCGGCGACGCCGATCGCATCAGGGAGGCGGCGGGGGCGTGCGAAAGTGCGCTCGTTGTGGGTGGGAGTTTCATCGGCAGCGAGGCAGCGGCTTCACTCGCACAGCTCGGTCTTCCCGTCACCATGGTGTTCCCGGAAACCCGTTTGCTGGAGCGGCTGGCGCCGGAGCCCCTCGGCCTCACTCTTCGCGCGATGTTCGAAGCGCGCAGCGTGCAGGTGCGGCCCGGTACCAGGCCCGTACGCTTCGAAGGCGCCGAAACGGTGCAGCGGGCCCTGCTGGATGATGGATCGGCGCTGGATGCCGACCTCGTCGTCTTGGGCGTCGGCATTGACCTCGGCACCGGCCTGGCTGTGGACGCTGGGCTCGAGATCGGGGATCGGGGAGCCGTCATTGTCGACGAGTTCCTGTGCACGTCTGCCCCCGACATCTACGCGGCGGGTGACATCGTGTCGTGGCCGGACCCGACGTTCGGCACGCGCCTGCGCGTCGAGCACTGGGACGTGGCTCGGAGGCAGGGCCTGCGCGCGGGGCGCAACATGGCGGGCGAGGAGAAGCCCTATACGTCGCTGCCCTACTTCTTCTCGGACCTCTTTGACCTGAGCTTCGAGGTCTGGGGGAACCTGGCCGCGTGGGATCAAACGGTTCTTCGAGGCACGCTCGTTCGAGGCACGCTCGAAGGTGGCAGCTTCGGATACTACTACTTCGACTCGGGACGCATGGTGGGTGTGTTGGCCGCCGGCAGGCCTGACGACGAGCGCAAACCGATGCAGGCGCTCGTGAGAGCGCGGCCGCGTTATGACCGGATTGCCGAGAGGCTTCGCGACGAGAGCGTGGACCTGACCACGTTGTAAGTCCGGTCGAGTTGCCCTGGGACCAGGACGAGACGCTATCCCCGGAGCCTCCCTGGTGCTGGCGCATGATCGCCCTCGGCAGCCCGGCTGCTCCCGAGCCCGTGCAGGATCTGGCGCTGGCGATCTTGCAGGCCGAGGGAGGGGAGCCTGCACGGGCCCAGTTCACCTTCTATGATGAGCGGGGCGCGCACCTACACTCGGCCGAGCGAGCCGCCCGTGCGTAGGCCTCCCTGCTCTCGTCAGGATGCGCTGGTTCGGTCGTCGAAATGGCGCCGGATGAAGGGCCACGCGCCATCCTTGTAGTAGCGGTGTCCGCCGTCCCCCACGTACAACTCGCACCGGTCCGGTGCACCCGCCACCTCGTAGACGCGGTGCACACGTTCGAAGGCCAGCCTCGTGTGCTGAATGGGGAAGATTGGGTCGTCCCTGCCTGCGATAGCGCAGAACGCGCGCGGTGCGATCAGCCCTGCGACGTCGTACTCCTCGCCCAGCCGCAGGATCCCGGGCACGTAGTTGCAGGCGCAATGGGTGATCGAACCAATGCTGCCCTGAAACGTGCAGAAGTAGCTGCTCGGCACGGCCACCGATATGCGCGTCTCGCAGGCGGCCGCGAACAGCGATGTCGTGCCGCCGCCCGAATTGCCGGTGATCGCGATTCTCCCGGCGTCCACGTTCTGTGACGCGATAGCCCAGTCGATCAGGCGAGAGATATCCCACACCCGTTCGCCTATCGGCGTGCGCCCGACGAGGAGCCCGTGCAGTAGCTGCGTACGGCACGAGCTGACCGCGTCCAACAGCCTGTCCTCCTCGGTGCGCGTTTTCCCGAAGCCGCGGGTCGTCGGCGCGATGGCCAGGTAACCCTCGCGCACAGCCTGGACCGCAATGTCTCGCTCGCCTTCGGCGATGGACTTCGCCTCCGCTTCGTCGCGCGAGATACCGACGTAGACGTGGGGCTGGTTGTGTCCGTGAGGCGTCAAGACGAGAGGCAACGGCCCTTCCCGTCCTTTCGGACGCAGGACGTAGAAGGGTAGCGGCACCGTTGGCTCGACCCACAGATGCCACGACTCTCTGGTGTGGTCGTCCAGTTCCGCGGTAGCCAGCAACTGTGCTTCCGGACGGTGGCCGCGCAAATCGGTCTCCATAGCCTCCAGGCCGAGCAGTTCCCGGAGCCGAGGCCGGAAAGCCTCCCGCCACGTGATCCACTCGTCCCTGCACGTTGCCCGAAAGGCGAACTCCCGGGGCGCCGTCGAGTACAGCCGCTCGAAGTGGGACTCCGCGTGATACGCCTGCTGTTTCTCGGATGCCATAAGTCGATTTGCCCTCCGTCAGATATGGCTGGGACAGAGTCCCCGCCACCGATCACGACCAGGGGCGCGAGGCCTGGTTCGCGCCCGTGGTTGGCAGGAGAGAGGTCCGCCGTACGGGAACCGCGGACGCTCATTGCCCACCCGAAGCTGATTCTAGGAAGCGTCACGGCTGGTGTCAAGATGTGGTTTGATTGGGATTGTGCTTTCTTGGCGCTCTCGCGCCCGTGGTGAGGGCTGGGTGTATCCCTTTGGCGCGGACGGTGTTGTTCGTTAAGAGGAAAGCCGACAAGTCTCTTCCCTGAAAGGAGGGTCCAAGCCTCAAGGTCCGGCTTCGTTCAGACATCGCACGTTGCTTTGCGCCAACCCACGGTATGCCTGGCCCAGACTGAGGGCAACCCACTCACAGAGGAGATCATCCAATGCTAATGGATCGGATCGTGCGGGCAATCACGTTTCGCAAGGAAGTCTATGCCGAGGTGGAGAAGGACGAATCGTTCACCACCACGGCGTGGATCATCGTCTTCGTCGTCTCTATCATCGCCGCTCTGGGGTCCTTGAGCTTCGCCAACTTCGGCAGTTCGTTGGTGAGTGTACTGGTTGGCGCTATCCTCAACGTGGTTTCGTTCGCGGTGGGCGCATTCGCGATCAACCTGGTGGGGCGAGGACTGTTCAAGGCTGCCGTCACATTCAACGAGCTAGTCCGGACACTGGGGCTGGCATACATCTGGCGGGTCGTGAGCTTGATCGGGATCTTGGGGCCCTTCCTGAGCTGCCTGCTGTTGCCGCTGACCATCCTCAGTGTGATCCTGTTGGTAGCCTCCTGGCTAGTGGCGACGAAGGAGGCACTCGACCTCGATTGGGTGCCCACGATTGTCACTGTTGTTCTCGGCGTGATCGTGGTCTTCGTGCTTGAGGCCGTGGTCGGCCTGATCCTCGGAGGGTTGGGCTTGGCGGCTGCAGGGATTGCCGGAGCGCTAGGCGGGTAGCGGCCGGGTCCCAGACCTGTCGGCGTAGTAAGCGGGGCTGTCCCACATTGGGGCAGCCCCGTTCTCACGCCGGCAACCCTCGGCCGCCACGCGGGCCAGACCCGTGCGCCAAGCTGGCTCGACTCCCGTCTGGGCTACACACGTCGAACCTGAGGCTTTGCTTCTCGGCGGGGGAGAACGCTCTCCCGATTGAGCGCGTCCGAGCGCCCTAGTCGCCGTAGTCGAAGTCCAGCCAAATCGGGCTGGTCCACGCCATGTGCCCGTCGCGCTGCGTGACCCGCACGTAGATGAAGCGCGAGATGTTGTTCGGCGTCCGGAGCATCCCGTCGGGCGGTTCCGCCGTGCGGCGCCAGACGTATGCCATCGCGCCGTCCTTTCGAGGCTTCGTCTTCGTGTGAACGGTGACGCCGTTCTCGACGATGTCCACTTTCTCGACGTTCGCTGTGCCCTGAACCGCGACGCCTATCTCGAGGGGGAACAGTTGCGCGACATCGTTCGGGCCAAAGCGGATGACCGATCCCATCGGGAAGCCGTTGATGTGGAAGTCGACCCGTATCTTCGCGCCCGTGGTGGCGATCGTGCGGCGCCGAGACAGCGCCTCGAACAGGCTATCGAGCGTCAGTTCTTTGGCGTAGATGCCCGTGATCCCCGTCTCGGCCGGTGGGGCAGGGTGACCGTCGCCGCCGCCCACAAATCCCATATGGTAGCCTCGCAGCAGCGTGTCCACGGCGAAGCCACGGGTGAATGAACGTTCCGTGTCTTGCAGCGGTGCGCCGTAGTACTCCTCGTTTCCCCAGTTCGAGTAGATCTCGAACGCCGGCTCCAGCTCATCATCAGTGACCGTGAGATCGGCCAGCAGCTCGCGGGCTGAGTGGTGGGGGACTGTCAGGGCGCGGGCCTCAAGCCGCCGCAGGGCATCCCACAGCTTGCGCGGGGTCTGATGGGTGCGCCCCGAGATCAGCGGCACATCGTAGCGGTCATAGTAGATGTTACGGTGGCCGTGCAGGTGGGTGGCCCACTCGACCGCCGGCCAGGCCACAAACTCTCCCGGCGCGTCGTGCTCGCGCGCGATACGCATCGACTCGGCCCATTGCGCGTCCGTGATGTGCTCGGCGTGGTCAGCGATGGCCAGGAAGTCGGTTCGGGCCACTTCGCGCGCGTGGGCGTAGCTCTCCTCGGGCGAGGGATTGTAGGGGTGCACGCCGGCGCACGGGCTGAGATTGGTGTGCGTGTGAAGGTCACCGAAGTAGAGCGTCACGTCGCCTGAGTAGTCGCCATCCTCGCGGTAGGCCTTCAAGTATTTGCGGTGCTCCAGCTCGGGGTCGAACCAGTCAACCCGCCAGTGTTTGGATCGAAAGGGCTGTTTCATCACGGGACACTCCTCTCTGGTGTTCGCCAGCGGCATTATACTTCCATCGGGCTCCCTTGACACCCCTCGAATCCCCAGTATAATAGAACAAGTGTTCTACCACTGCGAGATAGAAGGTGGCTTGTGATCAAGGTGGCCTGTCTGCTGGCGCTTCACCTGCCCGTGCAGGTGGAGCAGGGCTCTGACCCTTCTCTGATCGCTGGCCCGCTGATCGTCGGAGGGCAGCCATGGGACCCAGGCGCTGTCGTCGATTGCTGCCCACAGGCTGCCGCTGCTGGCGTGGCACCGGGGATGCGGTTGGCGAGGGCGGAGAAGGTCTGCCCCGACGCCCGCTTCGTCCCGGCCCGCGAACCAGAGTACCGCGCCGCTCATCAAGCGCTGGTCGCCGCTGCCCGGGGCGTCACTGGCCGCGTCGAGACGGCTGGCCTGGGCCTGCTCCATCTGGATGCCAGGGGGCAAGGGCGCCGCTTCAGCTCTGACACCCAACTGGGTGATGAGTTGGCGCGAGAGGCGGAGCGAATCTCCGGGCTGTCTGTTCAGGTGGGGGTGGGGGAGGGCAAATTCGTTGCCGAACAGGCCGCCCGTGCTGCCTGCCCTGGACAAAGCTGCATCGTGCCGCCCGGCCGGGGGCGGGCTTTCCTCTCCACAATGCCCCTTTCTGTCTTGCCTATGGATCTGGAGATGGCGCGACGCCTGCACATGCTGGGCATACGCACACTGGGGGCGCTTGCGGTGCTGCCCCGGCTGGCGGTCGTGCGCCAGTTCGGCTCGGAGGCTGGTCCGCACCATGACCTGGCCCGCGGGGTCGATACACGCCCCGTGCGTCCCGATGCTGCGCCTCTGGCGATGGAACGCCGGCGCGCCTTCAGCGACGCGCTGCATCAGCGCGCGCCGCTATTGGCTCACGCCGGCCAGATGGCTGGCGAGCTGGCCAATCTGCTTGCTGCGCAGGGTTTCCAGGCTGAGAGCCTCCGACTGGGCCTGGAGGAGGAGGGCGGCGGCGAGCACGCTGCTGGTGCGTTGGTCAAGCCGCCCTCGGCGGACGCGGAGAAGTTGGCGCGTGTGGTGGAGCGGCTGTTGGAAGAGCTGGAGCCTGCCTGGCCGGTCGAGGCGGTCGCTCTGGTCGCCTATCCCTTGCGTCCTTTCCGCCTTGGGGCGGCCCAGTTGGGGTTCTTCCGGGGGACGCTTGATCTCGCGTACGGGGACATCCGCTCCCGTGACATGGTACAGCACAGCGACCGCCGCAGCCGGCCGCGGTATCAGCGCCTGCGCGAGGCGCTACGGCGACTGCAGGAA
>JAUVSX010000331.1 GCA_030596915.1 Chloroflexota bacterium
CAGATACGCCAGCGTCGAGGGCGAGGCCTTCACCGCCGAGGTCATCGCCCAGGCGAAGGGCGTCGACGAACGGAGTGTCCTTGCCTCGCTGAGCGGCGGGCTCGAGAGAAAGCACAACCTCGTGCGCGCCCAAGGCATCGAACGCGTTGCCGGACAGCGGATCTCGCGCTACCGCTTCCGGCACATCCTCTTCCAGAGGTACCTGTACAGC
Organism: Chloroflexota bacterium; assembly: GCA_030596915.1. Lineage (GTDB taxonomy): Bacteria > Chloroflexota > Anaerolineae > B4-G1 > B4-G1 > JAUVSX01. The sequence goes on from JAUVSX010000331.1 coordinate 212, forward strand.
ACGCTCGATCGGGTCGAGCGCCCGCACGTGCACGGACACGTGGGCGACGCGCTCGAGGCGCTGCATAGCGAGGGGGCCGACGGGACTGCGAACATCGCTCCGAGCCTGGCGCTCCACTACGAGCTGGCGGGCATGCCCGAGAAGGCGGTTGCGTACTATCAACAGGCCGGCGAGAGAGCCGTGCGGATGTCGGCCAACGCGGAGGCCATCGAACACCTACGCAGCGGCCTCCGACTGCTCAGCAGCTTGCCGGACACACCCCAGCGCGCCCAAATGGAGCTACACCTGCAGATGGCGGTGGTGGCGCCGATCGTCGCCACCGCAAGCTGGGGATCCGAGGAGGCTGGCCGGGCGTACGCACGAGCCTTGCAGCTATCCGAGGCAGTTGGGGGCGCGCGGCAGGTGCCCCTGGCGTTGTGTATGAGCGCGGGCTACCACATGGTTCGGGCGAACCATCGTGCCGCACTGGCGCTTGCCGAGAGGGCACTCGATCTGGCTGCTCGCCTGGAAGGCCCGACCCATTTGCTGCTGGCCAATTACCACATGGGTGCCGCCCTGACGTTCCCCGGCGACTTCAAGCGTAGTCAGCATCACTTGGAACAGGCCCTCGCCCTCTACGAACCCGAGTCGCACCATGCGCTCGCATTTGCCGTGGGGCAGGATCCCGCGGTGGTAGCTATGTCCTTCTCCCTGTACTGCCTGCACTTCCTCGGGCACCCAGACCAGGCGGTGGGGCGATGCGACGAAATGCTTGCTCTGGCACAGAGGCTCGACCACCCGTTCACCACGATGTTCGCCCTGACCTTTGCCGGCCGGCTCCGCCGCTGGCGCCGTGAGGCCGGGCAAGCTCATCGACTCGCCGAGGCGTCGCTGAAGTTGTTCGAGGACCAGGGAATCGCCCTCGCGGAAACCAGCGGGCTGATCGAGGGCGCCTGGGTGCTTTCCGCTAGGGGACGGCACGAGGAGGGGATCACCCAGTTCCGCCGCGGCCTCGAGGCTTGGTCGGCCACGGGGATGGCAAACCACCTCCCCGAGTTCCTGTCTGTGCTCGCTGAGATGTACGGAAAGGCCGGGCAGTGCGACAACGCGCTCCGCACCCTTGACGAAGCCTTCGCGGAGATGGGAGGAACCGGCGAGCGGTACTACGAAGCGGAGCTGAACCGGCTTCGAGGCGAGCTCCTGCTGAAGGCAGACGGCAGTGACGAGCGCGAGGCAGAGACGTGCTTCCTTCTGGCCATCGGTGTTGCACGGCGCCAGAGCGCCAAGATGCTTGAGCTCCGCGCGGCGACCAGCCTCGCCCGGCGGTGGCAAAGCCAGGGCCGTTGGCCAGAGGCAAGCGCACTCCTGCAGCCCGTTTACGCCTGGTTCACCGAGGGCTTCGACACCGCCGATCTGAAGGAGGCGAAGGCTCTCCTCGATGCTCTGGGATAGGCAAGCCCTCGTCGCCTTCCAGCGCGTAGCCGTATCCTCCGTCCGCCCGGGTCGCCCAATCTCCGCGCGCCCTCATTCTCTCGTCCCACCTCCCGCTCTTGTCCCTTGCCACCCCGCCCGCGCGCCCTACAATCGCCATCCAGAACCCGCCAAGGCGGCCCGCCCGTATGAAGCTGCTTCACATCGGAATGGACGGAATGAACTACCCCCTGCTGCGACGTTTCATCGCCGAAGGCTGTCTACCCACCTTCGAGCGCCTGATCTCCACGGGTACAATCAACCGCCTGATGCCATCGATCGCCGCCTGGACCCCCACCAACTGGGCAGCGCAGGTTACTGGCGCTCACCCGGGCGTGCACGGCCTGGGAGGCTGGACCAGACGCCGCAATACCGACCCGATGGAGGTTCCGCCCATCGAGTCGTGGGAGTCCCGTGAGTGGCAGGGCGAGACCGTGTGGCAGGTGGCGGAGGAGGCAGGGCTCCGGTGTCTCGTCACCCACTACCCCGTCGGCGTGTGGCCGAGCCCGATCCAGAACGGCTATGTTGTCGCGCCCGGGTTCCGCTACCCGCCCTTCGTTCTCGCCGATCCTGGCGAGTACTACTGCTCGGCGGCGGTCGACCGGCCCACCCAATCTAGCGCCGGCCAACGCGTGCCAAGCGTCGACCAGGTCGAGGAGGGTGCCCCACCCGGCAGCGTTCCCGTGATCCTTCGGCGAGCCCGCGGCGGGAACAACGCCTCCGGCGACGCGTGGGAGGGAGAGCTGGCCGTGCCGCTCAAGTCGGGCGGCGAGCACAGCCTCTATCTTCTGGCCAGCTCGGGCGACCTGAGTTCCGTCCAGGTCTACGCGGCCGGGGATGCTGACCAGCCGCTCGCCGAGTTGCGCCTGGGCGGGTGGACGCCTTTCGTCCGGCTACGTACTGGAGCCGGACCCGGCGACGAGGGGACGGTACGCTTCCGGCTACTGGCCACCGGCCCGGGGCCCACACTTCACCTATGCCGATCACAAATCTACGCCACGCGGGGCTTCGCCTATCCCGAGAGCCTTGCTGACGAGCTGATGCAGGAAGTAGGCCCGTTCTTCACCAGCTTCACGATCAATCCACGAGCGCAAGCCGAGCTCGAGGCTTTCCTCGAGGACGTGAGCTACCAAGGGCACTGGGAGGCCCGCGTCGCGCGCCACGTCCAGGAGCACCACGGCTGGGACCTCCACTTCTGTCACTGGCACATCTTCGACAACATCAACCATCCCACGGTCAACGCAATGGACCCTGACGGCCCCGACTACGATCCCGACATCGCCGCGTGGAACACGGAGGCACAGCGCCGCTGCTACCAGATCGCCGATGGCGTGCTCGCCGAATTCCTCGACCTTCCTGACGACGACACCGTGGTGATGGTCGTTTCAGACCACGCGATGCCACCCGCCCACCGCTGGGCAGACATCAACGACCGCCTGGCGGAGTGCGCACTGATGGCCTTTGACCAGGATACGCGCCGCATTGACCTCGCGAACTCGAGGACGTACACCTGGCCCGGGCGCGGCGCGGAGGTTTTCATCAACCTGGCGGGCCGCGAGCCGAGCGGCGTCGTACTGCCCCATCAGTACGAGCGGGTCCAGAACCAGATCATCGACGCGCTGCTCGACTGGCGCGACCCCGGAACCGGCAAGCGGGTGATCGCCCTGGCCCTGCGTCTCCAGGACGCTCAGATCATCGGCTATTGGGGCCAGGACAACGGTGACGTCATCTGCGCGTTTGACCACGGCGTGGGTTGGGGCGAGCCCCTTGGCGGTGGCAGCGTTGGCCCGGGGCGCGGCGCCATACACGGCTCGCAGTTGCCGACCTACGAGACAGACCTTTTCACGACGATGGGGATGATGATTCTCGCCGGACCCGGCGTCAGAACTGGCGGCTACGAGCGCGATTGGCAGCGCTGGGGGCTGATCCGCGAGATCGACGTGGCGCCCACCATCTGCCACCTGATGGGATTGCGACCGCCCGCTCAGAACCAGGGCGTGGTGCCCTACGATCTGCTCAAGTAGTACGCGCCCACCTGACCGGCACTGGTCCCTTCAGCCTGACACCTGGCCGTCCGCTCCGCCGCAAGGACCCGGCGCGCATGTCCCAACGACTCGCCCACCGTGGTGCGCGGATGGCCGGCGCGCCCCGCCCCGTAATCGGGCCTGAAGACAGAGGCATACCTACGCCGGCAGCCAGACCGACAGTGCGCCGAACCGGAACTCGCGGCCAACGAACAGATCATCACGCCACGTACCCTCGACTCTACCGCTCACGGCCACCTCGACGCACTTGGCGAACTCGTTCAGCCATCCCGGATCGGTCACGAGGTCGTTGTGCCCCGGACACACGGTCCACGAGCCAGGCAGCCCTGCGAGCCGCGACGCGCTCTTGGCGAAGGCTGCGGGATCGCTGCCATCGAAGCACGCGCACACCGGACCCACGTACGCAGTGTCGCCGGTGAAGAGCAATCCGTCCTCCTCATCCAGGTAAGTACAGTGGCCCGGTGAGTGCCCCGGTGTGTGCAAGGCCGTCAGAACCCGGTCACCCAGATCGATCTCATCCCCATCGTGCAGGATGTGAGTCGCCGGCCTGGGGATGATGCGGTACGAATCCGGGTCAAATGAGAGCGGCAGAACGCTGCGTGCCCCCGGAGACCGGAACGCCTCGCGAAAGGCTCCGATGTTCTGTTCCTGGGCGAGCTGGTCGGCCTCGTTCTCGTGTATGGCGCTCGCATCGAACAGAGCATTGGCGCCGACGTGGTCCCAGTGATGATGTGTGTTCAGAACGATGCACGGCAGGGACGTGATCTTGGCGATCTCGCTGCGCACGTCGCCAACCCCCATGCCACTGTCGACCAAGGCAGCTCGCTCGCGGCCC
>JAUVSX010000161.1 GCA_030596915.1 Chloroflexota bacterium
CCTGATTGAGAATCTGCCCGACGGTTGCTGCGTGGAGGTGCCCTGCCTCGTGGATGGAAACGGCATCCAGCCGACGCGAATCGGCTGGCTTCCCCCGCAGTTGGCTGCTCTCAATCGTACCCTTGTGAACGTCCAGGAGCTGATCGTGGTAGCAGCGCTGACGGGCGACATCGAAGCGGTCTACCACGCGGTAGCACTCGATCCGCTGACAGCGGCTGTCTGTACGCTCCCTCAGATCCGATCTATGGTCGGCGAGTTGCTCGACGCACAGGCTCAATGGCTGCCTCAGTTCGCTGCGTGCTAGCGGCGGCGCCGGCAGCCGCCGCGCCCGTCTTCGGGCTTCCAGCATCCTGGGTTCGGGTCGACGTGGGTCAACTGACGCGCTCTACGCACGACTAAGGAGGTCGATGTGACTGATCATAAGTACGCGATCGGCGTGGACTTTGGCACAGAGTCGGGGCGCTCCCTGTTGGTGGATATTGCGGACGGGACCGAGATCGCGACCGCCGTACATCCGTACGCCGACGGAGTCATCGACGAGGCGCTGCCGGGAAGTGACACGCCGCTCCCGCCCGACTTCGCCCTCCAGAATCCGGCGGACTACATCGAGGTGCAGCGCGTCACCGTGCCCAAGGCCCTCCAAGAGAGTGGGGTGAGAGCGGAGGACGTCGTTGGCATAGGCACGGACTTCACTGCGTGTACTATGCTGCCGGTCGATAAGCAGGGAACCCCCCTGTGTGTGGATCCGCGATGGCGTGACAATCCCTACTCGTGGACCAAGATTTGGAAGCACCATGCTGACCAGCCTGAGGCCAATCGGTTGAACGAGATCGCCGAGGGAAGGGGAGAGACGTGGCTAAGTCGCTACGGCGGCAAGATTTCGTCTGAGTGGCTCGTGCCCAAGATCTGGGGCACGCTGAACCGAGCGGCCGAGGTCTTCGAGGCGGCAGACCGCTATCTCGAGGCGGCGGATTGGATCGTCCTGCAGATGACCGGCGTCGAGCGCAGAAACTCGTGCACTGCTGGGTACAAGGCAATCTGGAACAAGCGCGATGGCTACCCAAGCGACGATTTCTACGCGGCACTCGATGCCCGACTTCGCCACGTGGTCGATGAGAAGCTAGCACGCGAGATCTGGCCCCTCGGCTCTCGCGCGGGTGGACTCACGGAGGAGATGGCGCAGATCTGTGGCCTGCGCCCGGGCAGTGCGGTGCCAGTCGGGAACGTGGACGCCCATGCCTCGGTGCCCGCTGCGACGGTCGTCGAGCCAGGTCGAATGGTGATCATCATGGGCACGTCGAACTGCCATATGGTGTTGGGAACCGAGGAGAGGCGCGTTCCGGGGATGTGTGGAGTCGTCGAAGATGGCATCATACCGGGGTTTTTCGGCTACGAAGCAGGCCAATCGTGCGTAGGGGACCATTTCGCGTGGTTCGTCGAGAACTGCGTCCCCGCCTCGTACGCAGAGGAGGCAGGCGCGGCGAGCCTGAGCCTTCACCAGTTGCTTGAGCGCAAAGCGGCGCGCCAGAAGGTGGGCGAAACCGGGCTTCTGGCTCTAGACTGGTGGAACGGAAACCGAAGCGTTCTCGTCGACGTTGACCTGGCGGGGCTGCTGGTCGGCGCGACGCTGTCGACCAAGCCTGAGGACATCTACCGAGCGTTGATCGAGGCAACTGCCTTCGGGACGCGCGTGATCATCGAAGCGTTTGAGGAGAGTGGTGTGCGGGTCGACGAGATCGTGGCGTGCGGCGGGCTCCCGGGTCGAAACAAACTGCTGATGCAGATCTATGCCGACGTTACTGGGCGCGAGATACGAGTAGCCGTATCGGAGCAAACGGGCGCGCTGGGCTCGGCGATGTTCGCGGCTGTCGCGGCGGGACGCGAAGGCGGCGGCTACGACACAATCTTCGAAGCGGCGGAGCGGATGGCGGGATTGCAGGACGACGTATACCGCCCGAGCCCAGCCAACAAGGCGGTGTACGACGAGCTTTTCGCGGAATACCTGCGGCTACACGACTACTTCGGCCGAGGTGACAACAACGTGATGAAAGCCCTGAGGCGTTTCAGGGAGGCGGCGCTGGCGAGCTAGACACACTGCGTTGCCCGAAATCGACCGTGGGAATGGAGGAAGCGTGAGCTATGCTGGAGGCTCTTAGGGAAGAGGTATGCCAACTCCATCTGGAGTTGCCCAAGAACAACCTGGTCGCCTGGACAGCCGGCAACCTGAGCGCGCGCGATCCCGACACCGGTCTGGTTGTCATAAAACCTAGCGGGGTGCGGTATGAGGATCTCACGCCTGACCTGTTTCTGCTAATGGACGTCGATGGGAGGCTCGTCGAGGGCACGCTCAAGAAATCCTCGGACGCCGACACGCACCTGGTCATATACCGGCACCGTCCGGATGTGGGCGGCGTCGTGCACACGCACTCAACATTCGCCACCGCCTTCGCGGCCGTCGGCAGGCCGATTCCGCCTGTGCTGACCGCGATCTGCGACGAGTTTGGCGGGATTATCCCGTGCGGCGAGTACGCGAAGATCGGCGGGCTAGAGATTGGCCAGGAGGTGGTACGATCCATCGGGGACAGCAGGGCCATCTTGATGAAGAACCACGGCGTCTTCACCATTGGACCGACGCCTCTGGCAGCACTGAAATCGGCGGTGATGGTCGAGGATGTAGCCAGAACCCTGTTCTATGCATACCAGCTTGGTGAGCCAGGCTCCATCCCCGAGGAGGAAGTCCTTCGCGCACACGGCCGATACGTGAATGAGTACGGGCAAGGGTGATACGACGGAGAAATGACATTGGGAGGTGGGTCTTGGAGCTTCAGATTGGGCAGACACAGTTTGACCGGTGGTCGGATGCCTATCGCTTGACTCTCGGCGAAGCAGAGATGATCGTCGTCACGGAGATTGGGCCGCGCATCCTGTCGTTGTCGGTCTCCGGCGGACCGAATCTGCTCTTCGTCGACGATGACCTTTCGCTGTCGCGAGACGCTCGGGGAGAACCTTGGTACATCTATGGCGGCCATCGCGTATGGGTGGCCCCGGAGAGCGAGGCATCCTATGCACCTGACAACGCGCCCTGTGACGTGACTGTCTCGGACGGCCGGATCAGTGTGCTCGGGCCGGTGAACCCGCACACCCTCGTGCAGAAGCGGCTAACGGTGAGCGGGCGCGACGGTCGTTTCGTCGTCGAGAGCGCGATCCTCAATCGTGGTGAAACGCTGTTCCTCGGCGGGACCTGGGCCATCACCTGTGTTGCTCCGACCGGCATCGTTGCCTTCCCGTGGGGATCGGGTGGCTGCTGGGACCTGAAGAGAATCACCTACTGGGGCCGGTGGATGGACCATCGCTCAGACCTGACCAGCCAGCAGTGGAGACCAGGTCCAGACCTCTACCAAGTCGTGCCGACGGGTGAGGAGGGAAAGGTAGGTACGAATTCGCCCGAGGGATGGGTCGCGCTGTGCCGCGACGACGCGACATTCGTGAAGGCGCGCCCTTGGGCCCCGGCGGACTACCCCGACGGGGGATGCTCGCTAGAGGTCTACACCTGTGATCGGTTCATCGAGATGGAGATGCTGGGCCCGCTGACGACCGTCGTTCCGGGATCTGAAGCCGTCGTCGAGGAAGAGTGGACTGTGACCTCCGAGCGCGTTGACCCCGGTAACGGTGACTCAATACGGCGGCTGATCGGGGCCTTGTAGCTACCTCGGACCGGCCGCTACCTGATCCCGGCCACGACGCAGGCACAGGTCACACAGTCGTGACCCCTGCCTGGTTCAATGCCCGGCGGATCCTAGCCTTCTGGTCGTCGGAACTGGGGGACATCGGCGAGCGCGGGACCCCGGCCGGGCGTCCCTGAAGCGCGAGCGCCGTTTTCACATTCGCCGGGAGATTGTCGCCCGCGATCGCATTCCAGATCGCCAGCAGGCTCTCGTGAAGCCGCAGCGCCTTCGCGTGGTCACCTTCCTGGACGGACTGCCAGAGCGCCACACAGAGTTCGGGCACCGCCGCCAGGATTGCCGCTATCGCACCGTCAGCCCCGAGGCAGAACGACGGATATAGCAGGGCGTCCACTGCCGACATCACCACTCCGCGATGATCGAGCATCACCAGCAGGTCAGCCAGAAGCTTGAGGTCACCGGCGCTCTGCTTCACGCCAATGACTCCATCGTGCTCTATGATTATCTGGGTGACAAGCTTGGGGGAGCAGTAGGCCCACGGCACGACGTTGTAGACAATCACTGGCCTGCCCGTGTGCTCGGCGATAGAGGCGAAGTGGCGTGCCATCATCTCGTCGGTTGGTCTGAACAGATAGTGAACCGGCGTGACCTGCAGAGCTGCCACATCCAGGTCAGCCAGGGCACGTCCCGTCTGGATGGCCTGACGCGTGCTATCGACGATGACTCCGGCGATCACCGGCACGCGGCCCCGTGCCTCATCGACCCCGGCACCGACAGCGCGTCGCAGCTCGTCCGTCGAGAGTGTATGCCCTTCGCCAGTGCTGCCCCCGATCGCCAGGCCGTGCACGCCGGCCCGCTCGATAACGTGGCGAACCTCCGCGCGGAGCAAGCCCTCGGCGAGGGCTTCGTCTCGAGTGAAAGGCGTCACAAGCGGAGGTACGATACCGAACAGTCTGGCCATTTTCGGCTCCCCGGCGCTCACCGGTCGCGGCCCACCAGCCGATTGACCAACTCGCGTAGAGCGGCGGCGGGCTGTGCGAGCGGCCGGGCCCTGTCCAATGCGGCCAGCGCCCGTTCGTGATGCTCGCGGGCAAGCTCCTCAGCGAAAACCCGACTTCCAGACTCGACGAGCAAGTGCTTCGCGCGCTGCACATCGCTCTCGGCTAGATTCTCCTGGGCGAAAAGCGAGCGCAGCTCCGCACTCCTTTCCAGCCCGTGAAGAATCGGTAACGACTTCTTGCGCCGGGTTATGTCGGCGCCGGCAGGCTTGCCCGTGGTCTTGGGATCACCCCAAATGCCCAGCACGTCGTCCTGCATCTGGAATGACAGTCCAAGGTGCCTTCCAAAGGAGCGCATCTCCTTGCGACAGATGCCCGAGCGCGCCGTCCCCTCGGGCCCGGCACCGTGCGCGACGAGCGCACCCATCTCACACGCGGCTGCGACCAAGGCAGCGGTTTTCCCCTCGATCATCGCGAGGTATTCGCCGACCGGGACTGTTGGTCTTCCTTCGAAGCTGATGTCCGAGTATTGCCCGTTGGTGATCGCCAGGCAGGCCTGGTTGAACAAGCCGATGGCTTGGAGAGTGCACGCCGGAGGGATGCCCTTGTCTGCGAGGCGCAGCAGAGCTAGTTGCGATAGAGCGAACAAGGCATCGCCAGCGTTGATGGCTTGAGCTGTGCCCCAGAGGGCCCACAGTGTGGGACGTCCTCGTCTCATCTCGTCCTGATCTTGGATGTCATCGTGGATCAAGCTGAAGTTGTGGAGCAGCTCGAGTGCGGCAGCGGCCGGGATCGACTCGGGCCAGCTCCCGCCGCAAGCCTCACAGCTGAGGAGACAAAGCGCGGGCCGAATCCTCTTCCCCGTTGGACCCTGGACCGGAGCCAGGTTGCGGTCTGCCCATCCGAGGTGGTAGTGCAGCATTCTCTTGAGCTCCGGGGCGTCTGCAGGGGTGCTCTGCAAACAAGCGCGCATTTCGGATTCGATGGCAGGCCAGTAGCGGGCCAGAAACGAGTCAAGCGTCACTGAAAAAGGCCTCCGTTGGAGCCGCTAACGGTCTGTCAGCCGGAGTCGTGTACTTCTGAGCGTGGCGACGTCCGGAGCACCGGCAACGAACATGGCAATGCGGAATTGGAGCGCCAACGTCTGGATGAGGTCTGACACAGCGGATGGGGACCCGCTTGAGGCACGAAGAAAGGGCCCGGCCACCGAACACGCTGTGGCCCCCAGGGCGAGGGCCTTGGCCATCTGGATCCCGTTCCGAATGCCCCCGCTGGCTATGATGTCCACGTTCGGCGCACCGTCTCGGACCAGGCGCAGGCTCTCCGCTGTGGGGATTCCCCAGTCGGCGAAGGCTGCGGCCACGTACCTCGCACCTTCGGTCCGGGCCCGATGCATCTCCACCTGGCTCCAGGAGGTCCCCCCTGCTCCCGCGACATCAAGAGCGGCGACACCGGCGTCGGCCAGTCGACGAGCTACCTCTCCTGACAGACCCCAGCCAACCTCCTTCGCGATGACCGGCACCTCCAACGCGCGGCAGACCATTTCGATCTTGGCGAGCAGGCCCGAGAAGCGTGTGTCGCCCGCAGGCTGCAGCGCCTCTTGAAGGGGATTCAGATGCAAGATCAGTGCATCGGCCTCGATCATGTCCACCGCGCGCCGGCATTCGTCCGGACCATACCCGTGGTTCAGCTGGATCGCGCCCAGGTTTGCCATCAAGAGAATGTCAGGCGCCACGTGTCGAACCTGGTAGGTTCGGGCAAGGAGGGGGTCTTCGATTGCCGCTCGTTGTGATCCGACCCCCAGACCTATCCGGGCGGCCTGGGCGGCCGCCGCGAGGCCCTCGTTGAGAGCGCGCGCCTGGCTGGTGCCACCTGTCATCGAGGCAATGATCAGGGGAAACGCAAGCCCTTTGCCGAGGAGTTCGACGGAGGTATCGACATCCTCCAGGTCCAGCTCAGGTAGCGCGCAGTGTGTGAATGCATAGCGTTCGAATCCGGTTGATACGTGCTGAAAGGCGACGTCCTCCTCGAGATTGATGCGTATGTGGTCCGACTTGCGCTGCTGATGCATGCGCTTCCTGGCTCCGGTGGCAATGCGAGGTGATGCTCGCCCTGGGGAGACAAGGGAACACCTCGTGGCGTAACCGCCGCTATCTGAGTGTGTTGTTCATGGCAGGTAGGAAATGATACCCCCGGGAAACGCCCCTGTCAACCCGCTGTGACGATCTCGAAGCTTGACAGGGCTCCCGTGTGGTGTCGAATGTAGCCCGTCTCGC
>JAUVSX010000178.1 GCA_030596915.1 Chloroflexota bacterium
ATCGGGGGCCTCCACCGCCCCGTTGTCAGCCGCCGCCCCATCGGCCGGCTCTTCTGTAGATGCCTCACCCTCGAGTGCGAATGCCTCTGTCGGCGCTTCGACTCCCGGGGGCGGTCCCGAATCTTCGCCCTCAGTCTCTATAGGTTGGTCGGGCTCGGGCGAAGGCTCCTCGGGTGCCTCTTGCTTCGCCGCCCCGAGGTCTCGAGTGTCCTCGTCAACCTGTTGCTCGCCTTCCACCACCGGCTTGGCCTCGGTCTCCCGCGATTCAGCCCCTTGCTCCTGTGCCGCCGGTTGCGGTTGAGCTTCTTCAACTACGTCGGCTTTCTGCGTCTCGTCCTGCTCCGCCTTCTGCACGAGCTGACGCGCGTCCGTAACAGTGGCCTTGAGTTCCGCCGCAAGCTCTGACAGCCCCAGCCCCTCGTCAATGATGGATCGTAGCGACCTGTCGGCCTCCTGCTTGGCTGCCTTGACCGCTCCAGTCACATCCGCAGTATCGCCTGACTGGCTCACACTTCCTGTTACCTCGCCAATCGCCTGCGTCACCTCTCGCTTGACATCCTCCAGCTCACTGAGCTCGGTTCGCATTATTGACGTGAATTCGCCCGAAATCGACCGCATTTTTGCAGTCAGCCGCCCAATGGTGCGCGCGATCTGCACCAAGCGCTTGGGGCCGACCACCAGGATCGCGATCGCGACGATCACCATCACCTCCATGGAGCCGATGTTCATGAAGTTCACGAATCCTGCCTCATCACTTCTATCCCTTGAGCCGTGCTGTTGTCACGCACGGCCTGTTCGATTGCCGGCCGCTGCGCAACGAGGGTGCCCAGCACGCCGTTCACGAAGCGCGGAGCGCTGGCGGAACCGAATGACGTTGCCAGCGCCACAGCCTCGTTGATGGCCACCGTGACTGGGGTCCGGCCGTCGACCGCAAACTCGAATATCGCCATACGGAGTATGTTCCGATCGATATACGCCATCTGCTCCAACGGCCACTCGGGGGCGTATTGGTGGATGAAGGCGTCCAGGATAGCCTGGTACGCGAGCACACCCCTCACCAGGTGACCGGCAAAGGCAGCCGCGTCTGCGGGAAGTCGCCCCTCGTCGAGCCGCTGCTGGAGCACAGTGCCCGGCGCATGATGCGCGCAATCGATCTCGTACAATGTCTGGAGCGTCAGAATGCGCGCTCGATGGCGGGGCTTCACGACGGTAGACCTTCGGGCAGGCCCGCATCACTGCGTGCCGGATGGCGAGATAACATCCTCGATGTAGACGTCAACGGATCTAGCCTCCATCCCAACCAGGTCCCGGATTGCCCGCGTGACCTCGGCCTGGACCTGACGGCCGATCTGCCGCATGTTTACATCTGGCTCGGTGACCACGTGGAGCTCCACATGCACGCTGTTGCCGACGACATCGATCTTCACACCGTCGCGGCCGAGCAGTCGCCGCATGCCGGGCGGCGAGACAAGCCTCGCGACACCTGGTATGGCAAGGGTCGTTAGCCGTGCGATGGTCACCAGAACCTCTGGCGCGATAGAAATTGTGCCCCGCCTGGGTGCCTCTTCCATTCACATCCCCCTGCACTAGCCCTGCATCACCAAGCCGCCATCCACTGTCAGTACGGCGCCCGTGATGAAGGCAGCCTCGTCCGAGACAAGAAACGCGACGGCCTCGGCGACCTCCTCGGGTGTGCCCATTCGCCTGAGAGGAGTCGCCTCGATTACCTTGTGCCTCAGTGTATCTGGCAGATCCGCTGTCAGGTCTGTGGGAATGTATCCGGGCGCGACGACGTTAGACGTGATGTTGCGCGGGCCGAGTTCCTTCGCCAGGCTTTTCGTGAAGCCTATCACACCGGCCTTGGACGCCGCGTAGTTTGTCTGGCCGCCCTGACCCGCAATGCCCGATACGGAGCTGATGTTGACGATCCGCCCATAGCGCCTTCGCATCATCGGACGGACGGCCGCTTTGCAGCAGTTGTACACGCTCTTCAGGTTCGTTCGCATGACGTCGTCCCAGTCCTGTTCCCTCATCAGGGGGAGCAGTTGGTCCCTGGTCGTGCCAGCGTTGTTGATCAGTATGTCGATGCACCCAAACGTGTCGAGCGCGCGCTTGACGAGCGCAGCCGCTTGCTGCGTGTCGCTGACGTCGGCCTGGACGGCTATTGCCTCTCCGCCTCCAGCCTTCACTTCGTCAACAACCTGTGAGGCAGCTTCGGCGCTGCTGCGGAAGTTGACGACGACCCGCGCCCCGCGCCTGGCGAGCTCCAGGGCGATTGCACGACCAATCCCGCGAGATCCGCCCGTGACGATGGCAACCCTGTCGACAAGTGATCCGATCACGCAACGCCCCCACACGCGGCAGCTCGGGCTGATCCCCTGGCGCGTTGTTTCCCAACCGTGGTGCTCACGATGCCAGCATCTCCTCCACGTTCGTACGCTCGCCCCCGCGGTCGATGCGGCGCACAAGACCCGCAAGCACCGACCCCGGCCCCACCTCAACCGCGCGCGTCATACCCTTCTCGATCATCCAACCGATCGACTGCGTCCAAAGGACGGGAGAGGTCAGTTGCCGGCCTAGCGCCTCTCGGATCGAATCAGGCTCAATGACTGGCCGGGCTGTAGCGTTCGCCACGAAGGAGCAGTCGGGAGGACGGAATGGCGCCGTGTTCAGCTCCTGGCGAAACAGATCCGCCGATTCCTCCATCAGCGGAGAGTGCGCGGCGATGCTGACGGCCAACCGGATCACCCGCTTAGCCCCTTTCTCCCTGGCTAATTCCGTTGCCAGCGCGAGCGCAGTCACCGCTCCCGAAATGACCAGTTGGCCGGGGCAGTTGTCGTTGGCGATTCCCACATACTGGCCGCTCTGTCTATGGGCCGTCTCGCAGATCGCCTCGACGGTGTCCCGGTCAAGCCCTATCAGAGCGGCCATTCCTCCGGGTTGGCGCTCACCGGCCTGCTTCATCAGGCGTCCACGCTCGCGCACGAGTCGGAGGGCGTCCTCGAGAGATAGGGCTCCCGCGGCCACCAGAGCACTGAACTCGCCCATGCTGTGGCCAGCGACGAAGCTGGGGCTTTCGTCCCATCCTTCCGCCAAGGCACGGAGCGCGGCCACGCTGGTGGCAAGAATCGCGGGCTGAGTGTTGATCGTATCGTTCAGCTCGCTGGCCGGGCCATTGAAGCACAGGTCCGACAGAGCAACGCCCAGGATGCTATCAGCCTGGGCGAAGACCTGTCGAGCCGACGGGGATCGATCACACAGAGCGCGCCCCATTCCGACGTACTGGGAACCCTGGCCCGGAAACAGGTACGCTGTCAACGGCGCCAAGGACCACCTCGGCGTATGTCGGATCACGACATACGGGCTTCGTCCCGCATTTCACGCCCCTGAACCGAAATCACGCCTCTTCGATCTCGATGACCTCGACGCCGCGATACGTGCCACAATTGTTGCAGACCTGGTGAGGTCGCCTCAGCGCGCCACAATTCTGGCAGCGCACGAGGTGGATGGCCTTCAGCGCCCAATGACTGCGACGGTTGGCCCCGCGCGTCCTCGATATCTTTCTCTTCGGAACAGCTGGCATCTACTCTTCCCACTCCTTCGACCGGTTCGTCCGCGTACACGCGTGAAGCGTAATTATAGGACTGAGCGGCCTACATGTCAAGATCCAGCTCCGTCATCGACGAGCTCACCAGGCTCCATGTCGGCTGTGCGCCTCTGTTGGTCAGCCTCTAGCTTCCGAATTCCGTTCTCGACAACGGTAAGCGTTCGCTTCAGGTCCTGCTCCAAGCGGCAAAGAGCATCGAACGCGTACAGGTCCGCGCCTGCACGTATGCTATCGGCTTCTCTATCGGCGCGCTCGCGGATAACGACTGCTCTTCCTTCGGCGGTCTGGGCAATCGTGTGTTCTGCCGACAACCTGGCTGCCTCTTTCCGGGCCAAGGCGACGATCCGCTCAGCTTCTTCGTGCGCCTGGGCCAGAGTTCGCTCCTTCTCGCGAATGATGCGCTCGGCGCGCCGAACTTCATCGGGGATGGAGATTCGCATCTGATCGAGCAGAGGCCAGATCTCTGCCTCGTTCACGGCCCGGTAGTTGCGTATGTGCAGGCCCTTGCCGGCCTTGACGATCTCCTCCAAACGGTCGACGAGATACAGAATGTCCATATGCGCCTCCAGTCTCAGTCGCCCCGTGAGTAGAGTGGTACGGTCTCGCTATTCTCGCGAAGCTCGCGCCCCTTCGCCCGAAGCGCAGTTTCAACCTTCCTCGACACCATACTGCTGACGTCGCCGCCGAGCAAGGCGACTTCCTTGACAATGCTCGAGCTGAGAAAGGCGTGCGCTTGTCGTGTCATCAGGCACACGAACTCGATGTCCGGCGCCAACTGCTGGTTCGTCAAAGCCATCTGATACTCCAGCTCGAAATCAGAGATGGCGCGCAGTCCCCGGACAATGACTTGACTCCCGATCTCGCGCGCGAATTCCACTGTTAGTCCCCCATAGGACGCCACACGAGTGTTGGCCTTGCCAGCCAGGGCATCGCGCGCCAGGGCGACCCGCTCCTCGACCGAGAACAGCAGGCTCTTTGACGGCTGGTCATAAACGGCGAGCACAAGCTCATCGCAGATCCGGGCAGCCCGCACCGCGATGTCGATGTGGCCGAAGTGAATCGGATCGAACGTCCCTGGGTAGATGGCTGTTCGCTTCAATTCAGGGAGAACCCTCCTCCCACTTCCAGACCTGCCCCACGCGTCGGGCGAGCAAGCGGTTGTCGGGATCAGTGAACTCTGGGTCCGTGACGAAGAACCGTCGAGCTGCGTCGCGAGCTTGCTCAATCAGGTCAAGGTCGGCCACACTGGACAGCCTGAGAGGCGGGAGGCCTGACTGGCGCGTGCCAATGAACTCACCAGGACCGCGCATCTCCAGGTCCGTCTGTGCCAGGACGAAGCCATCGTTGGTTGCCTCCACAGCCTCCAGCCGCTTCTTGCTCTGCGGCGATGACGACGATGAGATCATGAGGCAGAATGAAGGGTGTTCCCCCCTCCCGACCCTGCCCCGAAATTGGTGAAGCTGGGCCAAGCCGAAGCGATCCGCGTTCTCAATGAGCATCACCGTGGCGTTGGGGACATCGATGCCCACCTCGACGACCGAGGTGGCGACGAGAATGTCGAGTTCACCGCGCGCAAAGCGCGCCATTGTGCTCTCCTTCTCCTTGCCGCTGAGACGACCATGGAGCAGACCCAGGCGCAGGTCTGGAAAGGTCTCATTCCGGAGCCGCTCGTACTCGGCCACTGCCGCTTTGGCATCGACCTTATCGGAATCCTCAACCAGAGGATAGACGGCGAAGGCCTGGTGGCCTTTCTCTACCTGGCTGCGTACGAATGCGTAGGCGCGCTCTCGCTCAGTCGGCAGCATGAGGCGCGTGACAACCGCCTGCCGTCCAGGAGGCATCTCGTCGATCACGGAGACATCTACGTGACCCCAGACTGTGAGCTCAAGCGAGCGAGGAATCGGCGTAGCCGTCATCGTGAGCAGGTGCGGGTTGTAGCCCTTCTGAGGCAAGGCCCCGCGTTGGCGGACGCCGAACCGGTGCTGTTCATCGACTATCGCCAACCGCAAGTGCTTGAATCTCACGTCCGTCTGGATTAGAGCGTGTGTGCCGACAACCACGTCAAGCGTGCCATCAGCGAGACCGGCGTACACGGCGTCCCGTTCTTCTCCCGTGACGGAACCAGTCAGAAGGCGAATCTCCGGGCTGCCTCCCGGGTATCCCTCGATCATGTCGCCGAGAGTCGCGAAGTGCTGCTCAACTAGAATCTCTGTAGGCGCCATGATGGCCACCTGTCCGCCGGACGCAACCGTCGCCACCATCGCCGCAGCGGCCACAGCAGTCTTTCCCGATCCTACGTCCCCCTGCAGCAGCCGGTTCATCGGGCAGGGTGACTGAAGGTCAGTGACGATCTGTCGTAGTGCACACTGCTGCGCCCCCGTGAGCTCGAAAGGCAGTGATGCCAAAAAGCCTTGGAGGACCGCCTCGTCGATTGGCACCGCGTGCGCGGGCGACGACCTCCAACGGTGGCGTTGGCGAAGCAGTCCGATCTGAAGTACGAACAGCTCGTCGAACGCTAGTCGGTGCCTCGCCTGCTGAAGAGCCTCCGAACTGTCGGGAAAATGCACTTGCACGATGGCTGTCTCGAGACTCACTGCACCGGCGTCTCCGCGGACGGTGATGGGCAAGTGGTCGGGCAGCCGCTTGGACCAGTAGTCAACGGTGCGCTTCATCAGGCGCCGAAGCCACTTCGCCCGGATGCCCTTGGTGAGAGGGTAGACCGGTACGAGGCGGGCGGTGTGGAGCAATTCCGGCGACAGGGTCTCCCACTGAGGCGAACTGAAGCACAGGTGCCCCAGGAACTCACCGACTCGGCCGCTTACGACGAGCTGATTCCCTGGCTTGATCACGCCGTCCAGGTATGGCTGGTTGAACCAGGTCACTTCGGTGAAGCCCGTGCCGTCGGACAGGATGGCTTTGAAGGCTTTTCTGCCGCCACGAGTCCTGCGCAGGCTTGTGCTTCTGACCTGCCCGATGACCGTGACCTCCTCTCCCAACTCGAGCCGGCTGATGGGCTTCAGGGTCTGGTAATCGTCATCCCGGCGGGGG
>JAUVSX010000249.1 GCA_030596915.1 Chloroflexota bacterium
CGAATCGCCACCCCGGTGCTCCGTTCCGTCGTGTGCTGCTCCCCGCTTCCCATGGCCGTTTCTTCTCCCAACAGGTAGATGGATTGTTGCCTCAGACGGGGAGGTCGGCGCAAGCTCTGTCGGATGGGGGCCACCCGGGCCCGAGAGGAGGGGTCGTGGCATCTGACACCGGCGAGATCCGCTTCGCCCGCGCGCTCGTGCTGGGTGCGACGGGGATGATCGGCGCCCATGCGGTGCGCGCCTGCTTGAAGCGCGACATCCCTGTTCGCGCGCTGATCCGTCCGACCAGCGAGGCAGGCAACCTCGAGGGATTGGATGTCGAGCGCGTGCCGGGCGATCTTGCGGATCAGGCCTCGCTGAGGAGCGCGCTCGAGGATTGTGACCTGTTCATTCACGCTGCGGCCCCCTATCCCACCCACCACTTCGGCAAGGTGCGTCTGATCGCGCAGGCGACACACGGCCTGCGCAACCTGCTCGAGGTCGCGCGAGAGGCGCCCGGCTTGCGACGACTGGTCTACGTGAGCAGCGTGACGACCATCGGAATCCCGGCAGGCGAGGATGGACGGCCCGCACCCCACACGCGCCCGGCGCGGGAATCCGACGTGCAGTTCCCCGTGGACGACGACGCCCCCTACTTCGGGGTCAAGGTCGCGATGGAGCGGCAGGCCCTGGATGCGGCACAGGCAGGCGTGCCCGTCGTGGTGGTCAATCCGACCTTCTGTGTGGACGCTCTCGACGCTCGTCGCACGACCGCGCAGCTCATGATCCCGCTGGCGCGCCGCCAGGTTCCGGCCTACATCCCCGGCTACCTGAATGCGGTGGCGACGCAGGATGTCGGGACCGGCATCCTGCTGGCGGCCCTCCGCGGCCGCGTTGGCCAGCGCTACATCCTCGGCGGCGAGAACATGCGCTCCCAGGAGTTCCTGGCCCGCTGCGCGCGCGAGGTGGGCGTGTCCGCGCCGCGCCTCGCCATGCCGATTGCCCTCGCCGAGGTCGTGAGTTTCTTCACCGAATGCGTGGCCCATGTCACTGGAACGCGACCGCTCTTTCCCATGACGGGCATCCGCATGATGAAGCACAGCCAGGTCTATGACATCGGCAAGGCCCGGGGAGAGCTGGGATACGAGCCCACCTCCGTGGACGCGGCAATACGCCGCGCGTACGAGTGGTATCGCGCGAAGGGGATGCTGTAGGCTGCGCCGGCAGGTCGGGGTTCGCTCTCTACCGCACAACAAGGATTCTCTGACTGGATCTCATTCCCCTGGCCTCGAAGGCCCAGAAGTAGACACCGGCCTCAACAGCGTGACCCATCTGATCGCAGCCGTTCCAGCTGAAGACCATGGGACCCTCGCTGACCAACACGCGGGCGCGGAACAGCTCACGGCCGGTGACCGTGACGAGGAAGAGGTCTCCCGTGCCCGGGGCCCCCTGCACGTGTACGCGGGCTACCTGCCCGCTGTGAACCAGGCTGGGCGTTGCAAAGACACGCGCCGGGTTGGTAAGCGTACGGGGCAGGTCGTCGCGGTCCTTGGCATCGGCGGTCCCACCGCAGGTCGGCAGCCGCGCTCCGATCCACTGCGCCCGAAGGGTGTCCGAGTAGCAGGGCGAGTCGACGGAGATGTTGTAGCTGCCCGCATCGAGATCGCAGAACATCGGATCGACGTCGAAGAGGTTGCCGTCTTCGGGGGGTGAGGTGAAGCCGTCGATGTTGTCCAGGTCATTCTCCCAGAAGTCGTTCTCACGCACACCAAATGCTCCGCCTTCCACGATGCGCACCCCATAGCAGCTGTTCCGAGCGAAGATATTTCGCTCGATTGTCAGACCGTCTGCAGGAAAGATGGCGTTGATGCCAACCGCATTATCAGTAACCGTGTTGTTCGCGAAAACAATGGCGGAACCTGATGTGACACACATCGCCGAGGTGCTGGTCGCGCCACGGAGAACGCAGTCCTGGAACGCAACGCCAGCCACGTCGGGGCAAACATACACGCAGTAGTTGTTCGTGCCGACAAGGGACGTCAGTGTGAATCCGATAACAGATACACCTTGTGTGGAGTCTGGCAGAGCGATGCAGGTGTCCGTGGTGTAGCTGGTACTGAGAACGATCTCGGTATGCTCCGCACCCTCTGCCGCAATCAGATGAACACCGCTGTGCAGATCCACCACAGTTCCCATGCCGTAGTCCCAGCATCCAGACTGATGCCCGTCTGCATACGTTCCTGGATGAACCAGGACGGTGTCTCCATAGGTGGCTTGATTGACAGCGTCCTGGATGGTCTGGTAGAGTGGATCCAGGCCATCACACTCATCGATGCAGACGTGAAGTGTCGCAGCCTGGGCAGAACCCACGACAATGAGGATCGCGCACACGCACACCAGGAGCCAGAGGGGAACAGGGCGATGCATGGGTTGCCTCCGCTGAAGGTGTCAGAAGCTCGGCGAACGAGGCCCATGCAGCAAGAACCGCACCCTCCTGACCGCCGCGTCGCCCCCCTAGGCAATCCCATCCGCGCATGGGAGATGGAGACGCACAACTGATGGCGGAATTCGTACAGTCACCCATCCGGTGCGTTCTGCACCCCTGACCACAGCTGATGCACCCCATGCACCGGGCCACTCAACGGCTGCCCTATGGCGAACGACTGGCTCACATATCCTGTAACTGATTCACATATATCGGTTTAGGCCACAATTCTCTGTGATGGGGATCGCAATCCCGGCAGAGCCGTCCGACTGGGTGTCAACCAGAGCAAGGGGGGAAGGCCCGGCGCGACATGACCGCTTGGTCAAGCCGCGGGTCGGAGGAGAGCCTGAGGATGTGGCAAGTCGAACATCAAGTGGTGCTGAGCCGCAACGTCGATGATGCATCGTAGCGCGCAGCGACCACGAGCCAACGTCAACGTATGACGTTGTTTCCTCAGTTTCCGATTGACTGAAGCCCCCTTCGGGGGTAATCGCCCATAGGGTAGAAGGTGCATCATCCTTGGGTCATCATGATTTCCGTGCACCTGTCTGCACATGCGGGATCCACCCTCAGGCATCAAGGCTTATGGTGGCAGTAGACTCATCATTCTACGAAGGTGGTGTACGACGCGCAGGCGACCACTGGTTGCCCATCAGCCGGAGGCCAAGACTGGTCGCCTTTGCACTCCCTAGCACCCGTTGCCACGGATGGTACGGGCTCTCCATCGCCTTCACACTGTCTTCTGCCTCTTGGTGCCCAGAATCTCCATGAGTGTCACTTGACACCTCTGGTCACACTACAGGACCCAGTCGCAGGGAGGCGCAGAGTCATGTACGGAACCGCTCGCACGTCAAGAGTCATAGTAAGTAGGGTGCTCGTGTCTATCATCCTGCCGGTGGCCGCCTTGGGCTTCGGCCCAGTCATGGCGGACCAGCCGGTGGGCTCGCCTGACTCCGGCGATGGCACCAGGGAATGCGTGAATGTTGACGCCCACGTTCCCTTCTGGCCAGGTCCGGCAGTGAAGTGCCTCTCGGACCCAGACGATACCGCGACCGTCACGTTTTTCAACGCGAGCCAGCTTGGCGATGCGATCATCCATGAATGTGCAGCTCAACAGATCTGCACATGCCCAGAAGAGGGGCCCGGATCGCTGTCGAATACCTGTCTTGAGTGCAAGTGGGATTTCAAATGGGAGCTTGGAGGCTTCGAGTTGATGACCACGGATGGAAGTCCGCAGGTCTCCTACACCTACACCTACCAAGATCTCCTCGACAACGCCATGTCGCCGTTCTTCGGCGTCAAGCTGGTTGTCGATCCCGTGGAAGACCCGCCAGAGATCTGGAACTGCCCACCGTGCTACAGCGCCGATTCAGACGATCACGCAGACTACATCGCCATCCTCCTGCAAGCACAGCCCGCGATCGACCCCGAGACCATCATTCTCTGCGCGGAACCGGATGAAGAAATCTCGGTCGAGTTCTGCGACATGGGTTTCGGGCACTACGAGTCGGTCGAGTGGGGTTGGGCTCCCGAGGGGGAATCGCCGATCTATGAGGCCGTCACCGATTCGGGCGGATGCTACACACACGCGTTCCAGGTGACGGACGTACCCAGTGTCTTCGAGGTCACTGCGAAGTATCCGCCGATGACAGTCTTCGGAAACCAGACGCCGTGTGACACCGTCTACGGCACGGCTCGTGTCGAGTTCTATCCCCATCAGGAAGTCACGGTGACGACGGACTACGCCGAAGGCTGTTGCTCGTTGCAGGTCACCTTCACGGCTGACGCCACCGGCGGTTTGGAGCCGGAGCAGTATGTCTGGTACGTGGATGGCGAAGAGGTCGGCACGAGCACCGAACCGACGTACGACTACGAGTTCACGGATTGCCCCGAGCTGCCGGAATGTGAGGCAACCTACGAGGTCTCCGTCCTGGCCCAGTACGACACGAACTACCAGGGATGCACGGCCATGTCGGATCCGATTACGGTCACCGTCTATCGTCCGGCCGAGGCGGTGATCGGACCCGAGACCCAGACCGTGGGCTGCAGCGAGGCCCTCCTGAGCTTCCACAACGCGTCTGTCTGCCTGCAGCCGGGCAACTACGATTGCATCTGGCGGTGGGGAGACGGGTCTCCTCCAACGTATGACTGCCTCACGCCTGTGCTCCACCGCTTCCCAACCAACGACACCGAAGATCCCATCGAGTATGATGTCAGGCTGTCACTCATCCCCCGCGAGGGATTCCCGTGCGACAGCAGCTGGGCAGAGGTCCTCGTGACCATCTATCCGGAGCAAACCGTCACGCTCACGGCGGATCCCTTCGAGGATTGCTGCGGTCAGGAGATCACCTTCACACCGGAATTCGACGGGGACCTCACCCCCTCGGACTGCGAGTGGATCGTGGATGGGGACGTCATCGATCCGGGTCCGGGATGCACCGGACTGCCGCATGCGTTCGACTGTCCTCCGCCCGGCGAGTGTTCCGAAACACACCTGATCGAGATCACGGCCTTCTACGAGGAGCCCGGCTGCGGGCCCGCCACGACCCAGACAGAGTACGTGGTCTACGCCCCAGCGGTGGCTGGCTTCGCAGTCATTGGTGACTCGACCGACTTCTGTGGGGGGCAACCCGTGCAGTTCTCCAATACGTCCCTGTGCCTCAACACGAACCTCTATGGGTGCATCTGGGACTGGGGGGACGACACACCTCCCCTGGAATCCTGTGATTCCCCAGTTGAGCACGAATTTGAACTCCCGCCAGGTGCTGCTGGGCCCTTGACGCGCACCGTCACCCTCACGCTCGAGCCGGTTGCGGGATCCGCATGCCCGGAGGACAGCTACACAGAGGATCTCACCTTCTGGCCGCCGCCCGTCATCACCGGTGTCGACGTGTTGCCCGAAGAGGGCTGCGCTGTCCTTACGGTGGCATTCGATCCTCACATCGACGGCGCCATCG
>JAUVSX010000232.1 GCA_030596915.1 Chloroflexota bacterium
CGCCCTCCCTGAGCCCAAGCTCCGCCTCGGCAAGACCCATCGACAGCCCAACGAGCTGTGGGAGAAAGAGGGCACGCTTGCGGGCTCGCGCGCGCAGTTCAGGGTCATCCGCGAACATGCGGTGCTGGAGGTGGCGTAGGAGCAGGTGGCAGTTGCCGCAGGAATGCACGAGAACCTCGGCTTCCCGGGTCGCCTCAAGCTTCCGCCGTCCCGCCGCCAGCGACAGCCTGGGATCGGCCAGGAACAGCGTCGCCCCGCAGCACTCATCCTCGCCACCGTACGGCACGATCTCTGCGCCCGTCAGCTCGATCAGTCGCCGCATGCTCTGGGGCTCCATTCCGTCGTCGAACTGCATCACGTCGCTCGGGCGGAAGGCCTGGCACGGGTTCGTGATCGCGACCCGGATGTCGAGTGGGCGCACGAGTTGCGTTCTGAGCTCATCCTCCCGTTCGCTGAGCAAGCGCACCAGATGCTTCGGTTCCACATCGTCAGCGACTTCGAGGCCCAGCGGCGCCAGCCTCCGCGCCGCCTCCTCCCGTACTTCCTTGTCCTGCAACGCGAGCCGAGCCCGCGTGAGCGCGTTCGTGCAGCTCCCACACAGCGTCAGCACCGTGTCACGCCCCATTGCTCTTACACGCGCCAGGTTGTACGCCGATAGGTAGACCCAGTCCTCCGTGAAGGACTCCGCGATCGGGGCGCCACAACAGAGGGGCTCCTGAACCAGCTCAACTTGGATGCCCACGGCGCGCAGCACCGACCGGGCAGCCAGCTCGTACCCGGGCATGCGCTGCAGTATCAAACAGCCGGGGTAGAGGGCGAGGATGGCGCTATCGGAACCTGTCATCGGCCCTCGTGCTCTTGACGCGCTGCTTGGCCTGCTCCAGCCACCCTACACGCACCGCCGTGCGCTGATCGAACTCCGGAACGTCTGGCTTGATGTCAAGCAGAGGTGTCCGATCCAGGATGTCCAGGTTCTCGACGTGGACGATGTTCCGGTCGATGCGCACCAGCTTGACGATGGAGAGCCCGATCGGGTTCGGGCGGCAGGGGGCTCGCGTGGAGAAGACGCCGCGGGGGGTGGAGTCCAGGAACGGCGTCACGGTCAGCCTGGGCGCCTTGGCGCGGTGGAAATGGTAGAGCAGGATGACGTGTGAGAAGCCCTCCAGGTCCTTAAGTCCGCCGGCGAACGCCTCGAATACCTCGACCGTGCCCCGAATGCCATCAGCCCCCGTGGGCTGGATGGGCATCCCGGTGGTGTCCTGGAATGGACTACGGATAACGCCGATTGGCTGATAGTTGATATCCATGTCGTGATCGCTGCTCCTCTTGGCCATGTGCGCGTCTGTCAATCTCCGCATATGCTACCACTACTCCTCGTGGTCTGCCAGCCTTGCAGCAGCGCAGTCCTCAGCAGGTGGCGAGCGAGCGAAGCGCGCACCTCGCTGCTACGCTCTGGGGTCTGTGGTATACTTCGCAGCACGTCAACCCACTCTGATCGCGCTATCAAGGCACAGCTCTGCAGATTGGCGATTCAGATGGCGAGACCCTGAGCGAGGAGGAAACGGTGAAAGTACTGGTTACGGATCCGATTGCCGACGATGGTCTGACCATCCTGCGCGCGCAACACCCGGTGGATGTCAATACCGGCCTGAGCGAAGATGAGCTGGCGGGCATCATCGGCGGATACGACGCCCTGATCGTCCGCAGCGGCACCAAGGTGACGGCTCGAGTGATTGGTGCGGCGGAGCGGTTGCAGGTCATTGGACGGGCTGGGGTTGGGGTAGACAACATCGATGTGGATGCTGCGACCGAGCGCGGCATCCTGGTGATCAACGCTCCCGACGGGAACACGGTGGCCGCCGCTGAACATACGATTGCCCTGTTGCTGGCCTTAGCCCGCCACATCCCGGAGGGTGACGCCTCGTTGCGCAACCGCAGGTGGGACCGCAAGCGGCTGATGGGGGTCGAGATTGCTGGGAAGACCTTGGGTGTCGTGGGACTGGGGCGCATCGGGCGCGAAGTGGCTCGCCGCGGACGAGGGTTGGGAATGCGCGTCCTGGCGCACGACCCGTACACATCGTCCGCCGTCGCTGAGAGACTGGGCGCAGAGTCGTGCGACCGCCTGGAGGATGTGCTGACACAGGCGGACTTCATCACCGTTCACGTCCCGTTGACTGCGGCTACACACCATCTGATCGGTGAAACAGAGCTCGCGATGGTCAAGCCTGGCGCGCGGTTGATCAACGCTGCGCGTGGCGGATTGGTCGACGAAGAAGCACTGTTGCAGGCGCTGGATGAGGGGCAGCTCGCGGGGGCCGCTCTCGATGTGTTCGTAAACGAGCCGCCCTTCGACAGTCCGCTGCTCGACAACCCAAAGGTCGTGGTCACACCCCACCTGGGTGCATCCACCCGGGAGGCGCAGGTTGCGGTCGCCGTCGACGTCGCCCAACAGGTGCTAGACATCCTGGCTGGCAAGCCCGCCGCGCACCCCGTGAACGCGCCTCTGATCCCCCCGGAGACTCAGGCTCAGTTGCTCCCGTTCTGCGAGCTGGCTCGGAAGCTGGGGCGGATCGCAATCCAGCTTGTGGACACGCGGCTGAGCCGGGTTCGCATCACATACGCCGGGCAGCTTGCGGCAATGAACACAGACTCGCTGCGAGCGCTTCTCATCCAGGGGTTGCTTCAGGACGCGAGCGATCGTCGCATCACGCTTGTGAACGCCAGCCTGGTCGCCCGCAGTCATGGGCTTCAACTCGTTGAGGAGAGGACGGACGATGCGGCCGAGTTCGCCAATCTGATCACCCTATCCTTCACTGACGACGGCCGAGACCGGGTGCTGTCGGGCATAGTTGTGCGAGATAGACCGCACATCGTCCGCATCGACAAGTACTGGCTTGACTTCATACCCCAGGGATACCAACTGCTCATCTACCACCACGACCGGCCAGGCATGATCGGCGACGTGGGGCAACTGACGGGACGGGCCGACATCAACATCGCCGCGATGACAGTAGGACGGCTGGAGCGGCGCGGCGAAGCTCTGATGGTGCTCACGCTCGACGAGCGTGCACCACTGGAGGTTCAAGCCCGTATCGAGGCGCTCGACGACATCTTCGCCGTGCGGTTGCTTGACTCGTGATCGGCCTCCCAGCGACAGTCGGTGTGCGGCAAACGGTCGATCCCTTGTCCGACGGCTGCAGAGGCTCGCGCCTCGTGCGAACGTGAGACCCGAGTCCCCGACCCCGCCCCATGGTTGAAAGTATGAAGTACTACGTTTGGACCATCGGCTGCCAGATGAACGTCGCCGACTCGCGGCGGCTCTCGTCGGCGCTTGAGCAGTTGGGCCTCTCGCCTGCAGACCAGGCCGAGCAGGCGGACGTTGTGATACTCAACACGTGCGTCGTCCGCCAGTCGGCTGAGGACAAGGTGTACGGGCGTCTGGGCAGCCTGCGCCCTCTCAAGAAGCGGCGCCCTGGCAGCGTCATCGCGCTGATGGGCTGCCTGGTGGGGACGAAGGACTACGAGCCCCTGCGTCGCCGCTTCCCTTGGGTAGACGTCTTTATGCCGCCCTCGGCGCCGGGGCCGCTGTTGGACCACCTGGCTGAGCGAGGGCTGGTGGACGAGGGCAGGGCACTGGAGGCAGTGGGGACTGACCGGCGCTATCAGCTTGCTGACGGCACTGCGCTGTTGCCAGCTCACGATCAGGGACGGTTGGTCTCTGCCTACGTCCCGGCCGTACTGGGCTGTTCCCACGCCTGCACGTACTGCATCATCCCGTACCGCCGCGGAGCCGAGCGCAGCCGGCCCGCTGATGAGATCGTCGTCGAGGCCCGGGCTCTGGCGGCGCAAGGGGTACGGGAGGTGACATTGCTCGGGCAAATCATCGACCGGTACGGGTATGATCTGCTTCCCAGCCCTGACCGTCAGTCCGCCAGGTCGGGGACGGGGGCGGGCTCGGCAAGAGGCGGGACGCCGTTGGCCGAGCTATTGCGTCGCACCAATGATATCGAAGGGCTGGACCGTATCCGTTTCCTCACAAGCCATCCTAGCTGGCTGGCTGACGATCTTCTTGACGCGGTCGCGAGTCTGCCCAAGGTGTGCGAACACATCGAGGTGCCGGTCCAGGCGGGGGACGACGAGGTGCTAGAGCGTATGCGGCGCGGATACACCGCTGGCGAGTACCGGGAGCTCGTCGCCCGCATCCGCCAGCGCATCCCAGGGGTCTCGATCGCCACCGACGTGATCGTCGGCTTCCCTGGCGAGACAGCGGCCCAGTTCCAGCGATCCTATGACCTGCTCGCAGACCTGCGCCTCGACAAGGCCCACATCGCCCGCTATTCCCCGCGCCCGCAGACGCTGGCCGCCCGCCGCCTCGAGGACGACATCCCGAAAAAAGAGAAGGAGCGCCGCCGTAAGGCACTGGATCAGCTGCAGGGGGCCATCCTCGCAGACATCAACGCGCAACTCCTGGGGACCACGGTCGAGGTGCTGGTTCAGGGGCGGAAGAAGGGACGTTGGTGGGGCCGTACGCGTACGGACAAGTTGGTCTTCTTTGAGGACGCCGCCAACGGGCAGGGACCGGGGGATTGGCTCGGGCGAATGGCCCGGGTGCACATCACGTGGACCGGCCCGTGGTCACTCATCGGGGAAGTACCTGAGCCGGAGGGCCAGACCTGCATCGACAGCCAACCCCGTGCGTTGTCGGCGTGACCTACCCGCTCAGCGCCAGCGTGCAGCACCTCTCGACGAACGACGTGCGCAGGCCCAGCTCGTTCGCCAAGCGCACCGTAGCGGGATCGGGATAGGCGACGACGTTCACCCCAGCTTCGACGGCCCCTCGCTCCATGACCACTTTGGCAGGACCAGCAGGCCGGGCGCAGCCGAGCGTAAGTGGGGTCGTTGGGTCGAGGAGGCGGGCCACCGCTGCTAACTGCCCTACAGCCTCCGGGGCCACCGGCGCCAAGTTCGCCATGGGCGTCCCGGGCAGCGGGCGCAGGACCACCAGGACGATCACCTCAGCCCCCACGTCGTGGATAATGTCCAGGGCCGCCAGTTCACCCCGCAGCTCCCCAAAGTGGAGCCCAATCACTATGTGCGGGGCCACCGACAGCCCGGCGTCGCGGAGCAGCGCCAGTGTCGCGGCGTAGTCGCTCGGTGTGCTATCCAGGTGGAGAACCTCGTGGATCGTGTCCGCGTCCCCGACCACGTCGAATAGCACTTGCTCGACTCCGGCTGATTTGAGCCCGTCCACCGTCTCGCGGTCCACGAGTCCCGTGTGCACGATGACGCGCAGCCCCACACTCGTCAGATGCGCGATCGCATCCAGATGCGGACCAAGAACCACTGCGCCGCGCTCGTCGGCGCCGCCGCTGATGAGGACGCCCTCGCAGCCCTGGCCGACCAGTCGCTCGCCCAGGTCGAGCAGCGATTGGGGCGTCGGTGCGGGGAGCATCCCCTCCAGCAGACGGCCACGGCAGTGCTCGCAGAGGAGATCGCAGCGATGCCCCGTGAGGCTGATGCTGGCGAAGCGATGGGGCGTGTTGCGATAGTCCTCAGTCTCGTACCGCTTGGCCCCTGGAACGGCGAAGACCAGTTCGTCAGGGTGGTTGCGTTGACGCGCCTCCCAAGCTGCGGCCTTCAGCTCCGGCCAAGGCCGGCGA
>JAUVSX010000013.1 GCA_030596915.1 Chloroflexota bacterium
CAACCTGCACCGCGTCTGGAGTTCTCATCCTGAAGGCGGCTCGAACGCGCGCCGTCTCGCGCGCCACGTCTATGTCTAGCGGCACCAACCGAAGGTGGGGGAAATGTGTGATGTAGACCTCGTAGTCTTGCATCGCCCGGTTGTCGTTCGCTTGAGCTGCGGCAGTCAGCACCTCCGCCAACGAAACGGTGGTTGCTAGTCCCTGGAGCCTGCCAGCCTCGATCTCACCCAGCACGGCGCTTGTCAACGCAACATAGCGCGGATGGTTCGAGAGGTGGTACGAGAACACCATCGTGTCCAGAGCCCGGAGCGTCCATCCCGACAGTGCGTCCAGGAGTTGCTTCACTCCCACGATTGGCGCTCCGTCTCCAGCCATGAGTCTGGGTCGGACCAGAGACCCTGGTGGAGACCTCGCATCGCTTCAGTGAAACTCTCCGGCTGCGGACGCACGGTGACGGTGTCACCGTCCAGTAGGAATAGCAGGGTGTCTCTCGGGCCGATCTGGAGAGCTTCGCGGACGGCCTTGGGGATCACTACCTGATACTTGCTGCTCATGCGTGCGGCTATTGCTTGCATTGTTCTGCTTTCCTTAGCATCGTCTTACTTTCCTAATCAGTGTCCTACGCATCATACCAGCGTAAAGGGAGCCTGTCAAGTGGGGGGTAGTGAAGTTGTCCACGACTGGGACTGGTGGGCGTACCAGTTCCGCGTAGTTCACAGGGAGGGCATTTCGGGCATCGAGGTCCGGGACGATCACCTGATCGCGTTCGTCGTGAACGTACTCGATCTGAGGCGCGGCGGGCGTGTGCTTGACGTGGGGTGCGGCTCTGGCGAGCACGCTCTGCGGCTGGCGCGTCGCGGGCTAGAGGTGGTTGGACTCGACGTTGCGCCGACCCTGGTGCGTCATTGTTCCGCGAAGGCTGAGGCCGAGGGGCTGCGCATAGCGACCTTCGTAGAGGGGGATATGCGCGAGCTAGCGCGGGCCGTGGCCGGGGAGGCGGCTTTCGATGCCGTCGTCATGCTCAGTGCGAGCTTCGGGTTCTTCGACGACGAGACAAACCTTCAGGTGCTGGAGGCGATCTCTCTCGTGCTGCGACCGGGCGGGCGCGTGCTCCTGCAACTGATGGACCCCCTCACCTTCGCCGAACGGCAGCGCCAGGGCGTGTTCCACGAGGAGCGACCTGAGGGGACATACTGGACGGAAACGCGGTTCGATCCGGCGACATTCGTGAGCCATAGCACGTTCCGATTCACGGACGTGAATGGCGTCACCCATCTGTGGGACGACCACGAGCGGGTGCGAGTGTACACGCTTCCCGAACTACGGCGCGCGGTTGGCGACGCTGGGCTCAAGGTGACCGCCGCCTACGGGGATGTGGCGCTGCCGTCCCGGCCCTACGGTCCCAACTGCAGCCGGCACATGATCGTCGTCGGGGAACGGCCGTGAGGCCTCGGGCACCCCGGTCGGGCTCACCCTGAACCGTGCTGGACGAGGAGGCGGCTTCGCCGCCAAATCAGGCCGACCGGTTTCGTCAGTGGGTAGGGGTAGCCTAATCGGGGTGCTGCACGATCCAGCGATCCGCCCGCAGAGCCGCCAGAATCGGGCAGCCACCTCCAGGCGGAAATGCGGCCTCTTCGTGCGGGCGTAGGACCGCGGCCAGGCGCGGCTGTGGGCCTTCGCGACTGCGCAGGAAGGGGCCTGAGCTTGCGTGTACGTGGTAGTGTTAAGTAGCGTGCGGGGCTACCGCCGTAGCCCCGCACGTCTGGGTTCCGATGATGAAGCTCGCTGCGGATCGTCGCCGCTTACTTCAGCTCGATGACGGCCCCGCCCTCCTCAAGCTTGGCCTTGGCGTCCTCGGCAGCCTCTTTGGATACGGCTTCCATCACGACGCTAGGCGCGCTGTCGACGAGGTCCTTCGCCTCCCTCAGACCGAGGGCGGTGAGTTGCCGCACGGCCTTGATGACCTGAATCTTTTTCGGGCCAATCTCGGCGATGACGACGTCGAACTCCGTCTGCTCTTCCTCCTCCTCGGCGGGTGCAGCACCCATGGGCATCGCGGCCATCGCCATCGGCGCTGCCGCGCTGACGCCCAGCTTGTCCTCCAGCATCGTGACCAGTTCCGATGCCTCGAGCAGCGAAAGCTTACTGATCTCCTCTACAATCATCTCTAGGTCTGCCATGCTATCCTCCCTTACTCTCTTTGTCTTCGTATGACCGGTGTCATCCTGCTCTTCTGAGCAGGCGTGCTCTTCTGAGCGATCGTGTCTTTCCGGTGCCTAGGCCGGCTCAGCGGCCTGCTCAAGGCTGGCAGGAGCCGCCTCGTGTGCTTCCTCGAGTTTCTCGACGTAGGCCTGCACAACGTTGAGGATCTGCCGGACGCCACTGGCGACAACTCCCGCTATCTGGCCGGCCGGCGCGTGGATCGCGCCCAGCACTTGGGCGAACAGGACCTCCATTGGCGGCAGGTCCGCCATGGTGTTCACCTGATCCGCCGACAGCACTGAGGCGCCAACGAGTCCACCCTTGATGCGGAACGTAGGGTACTGCTTGGCCGCGTCTCGCAGCGCCTTGGCTACTGGTGGGACTTCATCGAAGCAGAAACCAACGGCCACGGGGTCGACGAGCCACTCCTCGGGCACCTCCATTCCCGCCTCAGCCAGAGCCAGCGCAAGCAGCCGGTTCTTGACCACCTGCGATTTGCCGCCGATAGGCTCGAGAGCCTGCCTGATCTCGGTCATGTTGGCCATCGTCAGCCCACGATAGTCGGCGAGTATGATGCCCTTGCTCTCCTTGAGCTGCCTCGTGTAATCTGCGACTAACCGCTCTTTGCGCTCCCTTGAGATTGCCAACGTCTTTCACCTCCCTACAGAACGAAACGTCCTTGTGCCATGCCGGCACAAGGACGTAAGCCACCCAAATGTGTAATGGGCGCCGGATCCTTGCCTCGGCAGGCGAGTATTCAGTGCCCGCCGGCAGAGGGCTGCCTCCGGGCACACCTGCTGTCTCTGGCCAGGTTCAGGTTGCGAGAACTACTCTAGAAGGCCTCCTCTAAGGCCTGAGCCTGGACGGGGTCTATCTTGATCCCCGGCCCCATGGTTGATGCTGCGGTTATCCTGCGGATAAAGACGCCCTTGGAGGCGGCGGGCCTCGCTTTCGTGACAGCATCCATCACCGCCGCGAAGTTGCCCAGGAGATGGTCCGTCGCAAAGCCGACCTTGCCGATCGGTACGTGAAGGTTGGCAGTCCTATCCACCCGGAACTCCACGCGGCCGGCCTTCGCCTCCTGGATCAGGCGGGGGAGATCGTCCGCTGAGGCGACCGTTCCCGCCTTGGGGTTCGGCATCAGGCCCCGAGGGCCAAGGACGCGGCCGAGCCGGCCCACCCTGCCCATCATCTCCGGCACAGCGATCGCCACGTCAAAGTCCGTCCAGCCCCCCTGGATCTTCTTGACCCATTCATCATCCGAGGCCACGTAGTCAGCGCCACTGTCGCGGGCGATCCTCTCTGCGTCGCCGGCCGCGAAGACCAGGACTTTCACCACCTTGCCCAGCCCATGAGGAAGTAGCACAACGCTCCGGACCTGTTGGTCGGAGCGTCGCGGATCCACACGTAGGCGGAAATGCACGTCGACTGTTGCATCGAAGTTGGCGTAGCTGGTCTCCTTGACTAGCTCCAATGCCTCTCGGGGCGCGTAGAGTCTCGTTCGGTCTACCTTCGCCAACGCCTCGCGGTACTTCTTACCTTTGCGCACAATGCCTCCTTGTGGTTCTAGCGGGCTATGCCCTCCCACTCGCTTCCCACGCCCTGTATGGTGATCAGTCTACGATCGAGACTCCCATACTCCGTGCAGTGCCCTCGATTTGCCTCACTGCCTTCTCAAGATCGGGCGTGTTGAGGTCTCTCATCTTGACCTTGGCGATGCTCTCCACCTGCGCGCGCGTAACTTGCCCAACCTTGTCCCGGTTCGGCTCGGCCGATCCGTGCTCGATTCCGGCTGCCTTGCGCAGTAGATCGGCCGTTGGTGGGCTCTTGAGCACGAACTTGAAGGACGAGTCTTGGAATACCGTAATCTCGGCGGGAATGATGTTCCCTACCTGCCCCGATGTGCGGGCGTTGTACTCCTTGCAGAACGCCATCAGGTTGATGCCGTGCTGAGCCAGGTTCGTGCCCACTGGCGGGGCCGGGTTCGCTTTCCCGGCCGAGATAGACAGCTTCACAACCGTCTTGATCTTCTTCATTGCTCCCCGTCCTTGTCACCCCGAAAGCGATGCCCTCGCACCAACCAGCATGCGAGGGCAGGTTTTCGAGAGGGTTCTCTACGTCTTCTCGACCTGCAGGAAGTCGAGTTCCACGGGTGTCTCGCGCCCGAAGAACGAAACCAGCACGCGTACCTTGGCCCGTTCCATATCGATGCTGTCTACCACACCGATGAACTCGTTGAACGGACCGTCATTGATGCGGACCTTCTGGCCAGGCTTGAAAGTGACTCTGATCTTCGGAGCCTCGGCCTCCATCCGTTTCAGGATGCCCGCAACCTCCTCAGGGCGGAGTGGCGTTGGCTCGTTGCCCATGCCGACAAAGCCAGTGACACCGGGCGTGTTACGCACGACGTACCAGGAGTCGTCCGTCAGGATGAGTTGCACCAGTATGTATCCGGGGAAGACACGCCGTTCGACGACTCGTCGCTTCCCGTCACGGACCTCAATCTCGTCCTCCGTGGGAACCACGACCTCGAAGATCTCGTCCTGCATACCCATCGACTCGATGCGCTGCTCAAGGTTATGCTTCACCTTGCTCTCGTAGCCAGAGTAGCAGTGTATCACGTACCATTCGCGGCTGTCCTGCGGCTCGGTGGCTTCGGAGTCGGTATCTGTGGCCTCGTCCTGGGCCTCCGATCCGTCAGCACTATCCTCAGCAACAGCAGGAACCTCGGCTGCCACGTCCACCACTTCTTCGCTGGCGTCGGTGAGCTGGGCAGACAGCTCTATTCCCTCGTCATCTAGCGTGACGACCTGTGTTTCGGGCTCAATCTCCATCGCACACCTTGGTGTTACTCACACGTTCCCTGGATGGCTCTACCTACCGCGCTTCCTGGCGGCTCAGGATTACGAAAGCGACAACGCTCCCAACGAGCAGGAGGCCTGTGATGACCATCGCCACGACGTTGCCAGCGATCAGTTGCTGGAGGCCGAGGGTCAGAAGGTTGTCCAGTATCACTCCCAGGAACAAAGCCATCGAAATGGTGACGGCGAAGACGATCTTCGTCAGATTCCAGGCCTGTTCCCGCGTGGGCCAGTGCACCTTGCGCAGCTCCACGCGAGTCGAGCGCAGGTAGGCCACGACGGCGTTTTCCTTCTTCGCCGATCTGGCTTTGCCCTTGCCTGACTTGTTTCTTGTCTTGGCCACGTCTGTGTCTCCCTACAGGTAAACCCACACTTCAAGACACCGCCCCACGCGCGACGGTGTCTTGGAAGCCACTGTAGGCAGGCCAGGCAGGAATCGAACCCGCAACCTACGGTTTTGGAGACCGTTGCTCTGCCAAATTGAGCTACTGGCCTGTGAAAGCCTACTTCGTCTCGCGGTGCAACGTATGCGCGCGGCAGCGAGGACAGTACTTTGCCAGCTCCAATCGGCTCGGATCGTTGCGCCGGTTCTTCTCGGAAGTATAGTTGTGCTCCCTGCACTCCGTGCAGGCCAGCGTGATTACCATTCGAACTGCTCTTCTCGCCATCTACTCACCGTTTGGTCTGTCTGTGCTCACAATGCCGCGAGAGCCCACGATGGGAATTGAACCCATGGCCACACCCTTACCAAGGGTGTGCTCTACCGACTGAGCTACGTGTGCAGGAAAAGACCTCCAAGCCGTGTTGCGCACCCCACGTCTGGATATTGTACCTCATTTCATCAGCGTGTCAAATCCAGCCGATCCGATTCAACGCCCGCGAGAGCACCGTGCCGGGCGCCGGGCCTTGCCGTTTCTTCACGCTCTTGGTAAACTGACCTCGCGCCGCCGTCAGGCGGCGGTTTGGTGGTGGAGGTACGCAGATTTGACGAGCATTATCCGTCGGCTGCCGTTGGTGGTCCTGGCGTGTATGCTGGGGGTCACGACCGCCTGCTATCGTGAGGCGCCGATTCCGCCCGTAGAAGTGTTCAGGACCGCGGAGCCGACCCAGGGCGTCCGGAACGAGGCGGTGCCTGTGGCAGAGGCTAAGCCCGAGGCTCCCGATGCTGAGGCCACCGCATCTGCCTCACCGTCGCCCGCGTTCTCTGGCTCCTACACGGGCACGCCAACGCCTGACCCGACGCCTGTCGGACACGATCCTAGTGTCGGTGCAGACCTGTACACGGTTGGACGCGGCCAGACACTGGGGTGGATCGCGCTGCGATACGGCTGTACTGTCGATGAGATAGTGGCGCTTAATGACCTGGCTGACGCCAATAGCGTCTTCGTCGGTCAGAGACTGCTCATCCCAGTGGCGCCCTCGCGCACGAGCCCGTCCCTGAAGTTGGTCCCGGATAGCGAGATGGTATACGGGCCGGCCTACATCCACTTTGATCTGGCGGAGTTTGTTGCTTCGCAGGGCGGATACCTCGCGAGCTACTCTGAGAGGGTGGAGGGCCAGTCGCTCACGGGGGTGGAGATTGTCCAGCTCATCGCACAGCGTCTGAGCGTTGGGCCGCGTGTCCTGTTGGCGTTGTTGGAGTTGCAGTCTGGTTGGGTGACTCAGTCAGCACCCCCGTCCGAAACCCTGGTCCATCCCCTGCGCAACTATCAGGGGTACGCCGGCCTTGCCTCCCAGCTAGAGTGGGCGGCAGTTCGGCTGAATGAGGGCTACTATGGCTGGAAGTGGGGAGGTGGGGCAACGATACGCCTAGTCGACGGCACTCGCGTCGCCATTGCCCCCGAGCTCAACCCTGGCACCGCAGGCGTGCAGAACTGCCTGGCATACCTCTCTGGAACGTGGGATGAGTGGATCTGGTCGACCGGTGCCGATGGTTTCCTGGCGGTCTATCAGCGGCTCTTCGGAAACCCCTTCTCGTACGCGGTTGACCCACTCGTCCCCGCTGACCTAGCGCAGCCCGAGCTGCAGCTCCCCTGGGAGGCGGGCTACACCTGGTACCTCACCGGCGGCCCGCACGGCGCCTGGGGCGAGGCGGGCGATGGGTCGGCGCTTGATTTTGCCCCGAGTGAGGTGCACATTGGCTGCGCGCCCTCGGCCGAATGGGCTACCGCCGCTGCGGCAGGACTGGTTGTGCGCAGCCAGGATGGGCAGGTGCTCCTGGACCTGGACGGCGACGGCTACGAGCAGAGCGGGTGGGTGCTCTTCTACCTTCACGTCGACGGGGCCGATCGGGTCGAGGCGGGCACGTTTCTCCAGCGCGGGCAGCGCATCGGGCATCCCTCCTGTGAGGGTGGGTTCTCTGAGGCGACACACCTTCACTTCGCCCGGCGCTACAACGGGGAGTGGATTCCGGCGGGGTGCGACCGGCTGCCGATGGCCCTCTCCGGCTGGATAGCGCAGCCGAATAAGGTGCCGTACGAGGGTGCGATGATGCGCGGTACGGATGTACGCACCGCGTGCGAGTGCTGGGAAGACGACTACAATGGCCTTCTGGCCGAAGGTGGGCCCTAACGCCCCAGGATTCTCAGGAACAGCGGCGCGAACGCGAGCGACACTGTCGCCGTTAGCTGCACCAGGATATTCAGGGTAGGGCCGGCAGCGTCCTTCAGAGGGTCGCCCACCGTGTCGCCGATGATGCTGGCAGTGTGCGCTATCGATCCCCGGCCACCCATCTCGCCAGCCTCGATCCGCTTCTTCGCGTTGTCCCAAGCACCTCCGGCGTTAGCCATGAAAAGCGCCAGGAATATGCCGCACAGTATGCATCCTGTCAGCAGTCCTGCCAGCGCCTCTGGACCGAGTGTCAGCAGGGCCACGAAGGGTATGATCGTCGCCAGCGCGCACGGGAGCACCAGGCGGCTGAGCGCGCCGCGCGTAGCAATGTCCACACAGGCGGCATAGTCGGGTGGGGTGGTCCCCTCCATTAGCCCGCGGATCTCCTGGAACTGCCGTCGCACCTCTCGCACGATTAGCTGCGCTGTGCGGTCGACTGACTTGATGATCATCGCCGCGAAGAGCGCAGGAAGAACCGCACCGATTAGCAGGCCGGCCATTACCCTGGGTTCTCGGATGTCGAGCTGCTCGATGAACATCGCTTCGGAGTAGGCCGCGAGCAGGGAGATGGCCGCAGCGGCAGTCGCGCTTGCCGCGAAGGCCTTGCCGATGGCAGCCGTGGTGTTCCCAACCGCGTCAAGATGGTCGGTGATACGCCGTATCTTGCCCGGCTGGCCGCTCATCTGGGCAATGCCCCCGGCGTTGTCGGCGATGGAACCGAATGCGTCCAGCGCCACGTTGATCCCAAGCACCGAAAGCATGCCGATGCCCGAGATGGCTATGCCGTACAGGCCGGCGAAATAGTGAGCTGCCAAAGTGCCCAGGGCCAAGAGAATCATCGAGAGCACTGTGCTCTCCAGCCCCACTGCGAGGCCTGCAATAATGTTGGTCGCTGCGCCGGTTTCGCTGGCCTGGATGATCGATCGCAGTGGCTTCCGATACGTATAGTACTCGGTGTTCAAGCCGATGAGGCCGCCGACGAGCAGGCCGGTCACGACCGCAAGGAAGGGCCGGAGGTCCTGCAGGAAGAAGTGCGAGAGGAGCAGGGAGCCAAGAAGTGAGATCGCGCCGCCGACCAAGAGACCCACTCTCAGCAGGGCCTCGGGCCGGATGATGTCCCTCGCCGAGAGTGTCCTCGTGACGAGGGTGCCCAGGCCGGACGCTACGATGCAGTTAGCCGACAGCAGCAGCGGGAAGGCGACGCCCTTTGGGCCCCAGGCGATGCCCGCGACCGGCGCCGCGGCGCTGATCAGCAGGGAGGTGATGATCGCGTCCGTGTAGGACTGGTTCAGGTCGGCGCCGAGACCCGCGACGTCGCCCACGTTGTCGCCTACCTGGTCTGCGATCACGGCGGCGTTCCGCGGATCGTCCTCAGGGATGCCTACCTCAACCTTACCCACCAGGTCGGCTCCCATATCTGCCGCTTTCGTGAAGATGCCTCCTCCCACGCGAACGAAAATCGCGACGAAGCTTGCGCCCATTGAGTAGCCGGTAATGGTTGTCAGAGAGTCGGGCGCCGATGGCAGCCCGCTGAGGAAGAGATAGGTCCCGGAGATGCCGAGAGCTGCCAAGCTCACCACGGCCATGCCCATCACGGCGCCTCCAGAGAAGGCCACGTGAAGGGCTTTCCCAAGACCTCCGCGCGCGGCGAAGGTGACACGGCCGTTGGCCCGCGTCGAGATGCTGATGCCGATGAATCCGGCTGCCGCCGAACAGAGTACGCCAACAAGGAACGCCACGGCAACGTACGCGTTCAACACGGCGGCGAGCAGGACGGCGAAGGCCGCACCCGCAATGCCCATCACACGATACTCCCGCCGCAGGAAGGTGCTTGCACCGACCTGGATGGCACGGGAGATACTGGCGATCTCGGGCGGACCAGGGCTGTGTCTCAGAGTGCCGAAAGCCAGATAGAGGCTGAACAGCAGTCCCAGGAGGCCCACGGCTGGGACAACAAGGAGAATAGGGCTGTCCACAGGGCGCTAGCTTGGACGCTGGCCGATCAGCCCGGCTCCGGCGGCCAGCTCCTGCATTTCCCTCGTGATGGCCTGTTGGCGAGCGTTCTGGACGACCAAGGTCAGCTCATCCATTATCCGTTCGGCGTTCCGCGAAGCGCCATCCATGAGCTGGTAGCGGGTCGAATGCTCCGCGGCCGCCGAGGAGATGAGCGCCTCGTGAAGTCTGGCTGCTGTCCACTGCTCGATCAGGCGCCGGGACAGGCTCACCGGAGCGGTCTCGACGATGACCGCCGGTTCGGCCTCCTCGGGCGGGTCGTGCGCCTGGCGGAGGGCCGGCGCAGGGATCACCTGTAACACCTGGGGCTCGTAGTGGCCCATTCCCCGGTAGTCATTATAGATCAGGTGGAGCCCGTCCACTTCACGAGCCTCGTAGCGGGCAAACCACTCTCGGGTGAGATCCAGTGCGAGCTGAAAGGGTGGCAGCTTGGTGAGCGACAGGTTTCCAGCCCAGGTCAAGACGTGGTCACGCCGCTTGAGGATCCGCGTGATCTTGCTCCCGCGGGCCAGCAGCTCGACTTCCGTTCCGGCGTGAACCTCCTGGTCCAGATACTGCTCAGCCCTCTCGACAGCTACCGTGTTGTAGCGACCGCAGAGGCCGCGTTCGCTGCCCAGCACCAGAACGGCAAGACGGTCCGGCTGAGGGGGCTCTTCTCCCGGGTCAACACGGTCTCCTCGGAGCTCCGCCTCCTCGAGCACGCGTGGCGGGACGCACGCAGCGGCGCGCGCCACGTGGGTGAGGTAGGGCTGTATCAGGGTGCGCTGCCGGAGGGCCATCCTCCAGCTCGCCAACGAGATCGTGCGCAGGGCCGCTAGAACCGGTTGGATGGCGCGGATGCGGTCAAGGCGGGCCTGGACGCGCTCGAGGTTCTCCATCTATCGACGGCACTCGTCAGTAAACCGCGAACTGCTCTAGGTCCCAGACGAAGATGACGGCCCCACCCACGCTAGCGGACTCGGCGACCGGGCTGGCGAAGATGGGTCCCTCCTCCTCGGCGTCTGCGCGTTCGATCCGGACAACTGAGTGGCAGGTATCGTGGACGATGTTGAGTACGTGCGGCACGATCTGCTCGTCCGCGCCGACGAAGATCGTGTACTGAGCCTGGCGCAACATGCCGCCGCGGCTCTCCGTGAAGGTCGCCGCGGGACCAGCGGCGATTAGCGCGCTGAGCACGCCTTCGGCCTCGTCTCGCGGTACGACGGCCATAATCATCTTCATCGTGCTACCCCCGCTACGGCTGGTGTTTCTTCGGGCGAAGGATGCCGCTCGGTAGCCGGACTTCCGCTGAGCGGGCCAGCATCCGGCTGGAGGCTGGCTATCGTATCGACCAGAGCCTCTTGCACTTCTGCGGTGAGCTTGCCAGTCAGGCTGATCTCCTGGAACAGGCCTGGATGCTCGGCTTCGAAGCCGGCCACGAGCCGCTTCTCGAAGGCTGCCATGTCCTCGAGGGGAAGGTCGTCGACGTATCCCTCAGTGACGGCCAGAAGAAGCACAACCTGAGCCGCCAGCGACAGAGGACGGTGCAGGGGCTGCGTGAGCACGGCCCTGAGGCGCTGGCCACGCTGAATCTGGCGTCGCGTTGCCTCGTCCACGTCAGTGCCAAAGCGGACGAACCGGGCCACCTCCTCAAACTGAGACAGCTCCAGCCTGAGCTTCCCCGCCACGGAACGCATTGCCGGCGTCTGTGCCGCTCCCGCGACGCGAGACACAGATCGCCCCACGTCGACAGCCGGTCTCTGCCCGCGGTTGAACAGGCCGCTGTCGAGCACAATCTGCCCGTCACAAATCGATATGAGGTTGGTAGGGATGTACGCGGCGATGTTGCCGCGCTGCATCTCGATGATTGGCAGCGCGGTCAATGATCCGCCCCCGTTGTCCTCGTTCAGCCTGCCAGCGCGCTCTAGCAAGCGCGAGTGTGAATAGAACATATCGCCGGGGTACGCTTCGCGACCGGGCGGCCGGCGCAGCAGCAGGCTGAGCTCTCGGTAGGCATCGGCGTGCTTCGTGAGGTCATCAAAGATGACGAGCACGTCCCTGCCCTCGTACATCCAAAACTCGGCCACAGCGGCGCCTGCGTAGGGCGCCAGGTAGCGCAACGCAGGGGGGTCGTCGGGCCCAGCTACGATGACCGTCGTGTACGCCATGGCGCCGGCCTGGCGCAGTGTGTCGATCACAGCCGCCGTGGACGATTTCTTCTGACCGATGGCAACGTATATGCACAGCACGTCACCGCTGACCTGATTGAGCAGGGTGTCGACAGCCAGCGAGGTCTTGCCAGTCTGCCGGTCGCCGACGATCAGTTCACGCTGGCCACGGCCGATTGGCACGAGCGCATCGATTACCTTCACCCCGGTGTGCAGGGGGGTGTCGATCGGCGCCCGCTCAACGACAGCCGGGGCGACTCGCTCCAGGTAGGCGGATGTGGCGGCGGCCACCGGGCCCCGGCCGTCGAGTGGCTGACCAAGCGGGTCGACCACTCGTCCCGTCACTGCCGGCCCCACTGGCACCTGCAGCCGCTGATTGGTCCTGGTGACGAGGTCGCCCCCCTGGACGCCCTCCTCCTGGCCCAGCAGGATGACATCGACGTGGTCCCGATCCAGACTCAGGATCAGGCCCTGCGTCCCAGTCGGGAAGGTCACCAATTCGTCTGTCGAAGCACCGTGCAATCCGCTGAGTGTCGCCACACCATCGCCAATGTGCTGGACGGTGCCCACCTCCCGCAAGCGCACCGGTGCAATGGGCTCTCTTGCCTGCTCGCGAAGTACCTGGAGTGCGTCGCCCACGTCTGGCTCTGCCGCTCGGTATTGGGGAAGGAGAGAGATCTCGTTGCTGATGGTGCGCACGTAGTGGGCGGCGTCCATCTCTCGGAGCCGGATAAGCTCGGCGGGCTCCCTCGCCTGATCTCGAAGGGCCCGCAGCAGGCTGGCTGTGCGGATCCCCGTCACTGCGCGGTCGGATGATGGAGCATCTGGCTTGGCTACAGCGTCGCTCATTTCACTGGGTCGAGGGCACTGCCGGGAGCTGCCGGAGCACCTGTTCAGCTTCCTGCAGTGCAGCCAGTGTGTCGTCACGCAGAAGTTCCAGTTGCCCGGCAATGGAGCTGTCGACAACGATGTCGGCTAGGCGCACACGCATGCCGGATGCCAAGCTCGAATCGTCTTGGACCTCAAGGTCAACGTGGCGGTCGGCGAGCGCCGTGAACGTGCGGGCTAGCAGGCCCTGCTGTTCAGGGGATAGCGGTCTAGCGGTCACGACGTGCGCGGTCGGCGTGCGATCCCCAAGGGATCGCCGGAAGTCCTCAACACGTCCCATTTCGCTCCGGCCCATCTCCCAGATACGGTCGCTCAGTTGCTGGACCAACCTGTCGTGTGCCTCCGGGGGCGCCACGCGCCCAATGAGCTGGGCGCTGATTTCGAGGATGGACTCGATCGTCTGGCTCTGGGAGGCGACAGTTGCCTGGCTTCGGAGACGTTGGGCCTCAGCGTGCGCCTCGGCCAAGATCCGCTCGGACTCTTCCCGAGCAGATTGCACCATCGTCGCCCTGGTATCTGTGGCCTTCTCCTGAGCAGCAGTGACAATCGTGTCGGCCTCTTCCTCGGCGTGCACCAGCCGCGCCTCCAGCGCCTCCCGGCTCTGCGCCAGCTCTACGCGCTCCTCACCAAGCTGCTGCTCAAGGCGTTTCCTCTCGGCGGCACGCTTCTCCATAGAGCGCATGATCGGCCGGAATGCGAGGTAGTAGAGCATTACGCCAAGGACAAGAAAGTTGACGATCTGGATCAGGATCGTCTGCAGGTCAGGGGTCAGGTCCATCGATTAGCCCCCCGGGAAGAACCTCTCAAGAAGCGGGTTCGCGAACACGAGGGCAAGCATGATGAGAAGGGCATAGATCGCCGTTGTCTCCAATAGCGCCATCGAGATGATCAGCGTCTGGCGCACCTCGTCCACGATCTCGGGCTGCCGCGCCATTGTGTCGAATGCCTTGATAACTGCCCTGCCCTCGACAATCGCCGGCGTGAGCGTTCCCAGGACGATGCCGATACCGGCCACAATAACGGTCACCACAATGAGCAAGACTCCGGGTTCCATACGTCGTCTCCTTCTATTCTGCTGCGATGCGGACTTGATTTCCCCGGCCCGCGGTTTCACCTGCCTGCCGCGTCTGGGCTGGTTTGCCGTTCCTTACTGCGGCGGAGATGTACGAGGTGGCCAAGACAACGAAAATGTAGGACTGCAGCACGCCCGTGATCAAGCCGAGCACGATCACTGGTAGCGGCGCGATCAGCGGTACCAGAGCGTAGATCACGGCCACGACCAACTCGGTGCTGACCATGTTGCCAAAGAGGCGCAGCGTAAGCGACAAGGTGCGGCTCAACTGCCCGATTACCTCCAGGGGCAGCATGAAGATCGGTGAAGAGAGGTGCTTGAGATAGCCCAGCCTGCCCTGCG
Source organism: Chloroflexota bacterium (assembly GCA_030596915.1). GTDB lineage: Bacteria > Chloroflexota > Anaerolineae > B4-G1 > B4-G1 > JAUVSX01. The sequence goes on from JAUVSX010000013.1 coordinate 14,137, forward strand.
CCCTGACGCCGAAATAGTGAACGGCGAAGAACACGATGATCGCCATCGCTGCAGGTGTGTTTATGTCACGGGTAGGCGTGACCACCCACGGTAGGATACCGAAGTTGTTGGCGACGGCCAGGAAAACGATCATCGTGCCCAGAAAGGGGACATACATCTCGATGGGCGTATCGATCCAACCAGAGATCGTGCTGTCAAGGAACTCCACCAGCCATTCTAGGAGCATGGGGGACTGGCGACGGATGACGATCACCGCAACGACGATGATGACCATCATGATCCACGTAGCGACAACGGTGTCGCGTATCGAGAATGGGCCGATCTGGAGATACTGTGGTGATACGTCAATCATAGTGCGCCCTCGGTACTCAGGCCCCGAGCTGCATCGGGGGCTCCGCCACTCCTCGACAGCCACCAGACTATTCCCCAGCGCCCCAGCCACAGCCCGAGGAAGGCCATCAACCCCTGCCCAATCCCCTGTCGCAGTGCGACGGCTAACAGAATGGCAACCAGGATCCATCTTAGGATGGCTCCCAACAGTATCCACGCCACGGCTCGCAAATGCACATCCATCCCAGCCAGGAGCACGCTCCAGCGGATGCTCAAGCCGTTGAGGATAGCGACCACGCCTCCGACCACCAGCCAGATCGCACTCATGGGCCTGCCTCAGGGGCCAGCCTGCCTTGCGAGGTCTCGTTGGGCCTGGCGTCAGGCTCCGCGGCGCCGGAGCGACCCGGAGTCAGGATGATCACGCCCGCGGGATCGATGTGCAGTATGCCCGCCTCCAGCTCAAGCGAGTGTTCCCCCAGCTCGTCGGCATACCGCACCTGCGCATCGACCGTCTCCGCGATCAGCGGGGCGTGACGGGGCCAGATCCCGATCGTGCCCCCGTCGGACAGACGGGCCTGCACCCAGGCGACCTCCTCTATGTCGACGAGGGCGCCAACGGGCGTGAGTACCTTCAGGCGCAGTGACCTAGCCACCGGCCACCTCACTCACGCGCATCTCTTCGGCGCGTGCGACAGCCTCGTCGATCGTGCCCACCATGTAGAACGCCTGCTCGGGGAGATGGTCGTGATGCCCCTCCAGGATCTCTCGGAAGCCGCGCAGCGTCTCGCGAAGTGGAACGTATCTCCCAGGCAACGAGGTGTACGTCTCGGATACGAAGAAGGGCTGCGTCAGGAAGCGCTGCAGCCGCCTCGCTCTCGAGACAGCCTGGCGGTCCTCCTCGCTTAGCTCGTCCAGGCCCAGAATGGCGATCACATCCCGCAGTTCCTCGTAGCGGGCCAACAGCGCCTTGGTCTCCGTGGCAATTGTGTAGTGTTCACTTCCGACACCTTCGGGCGTCAGCAATGAACTTGTGGATTCCAGTGGATCGATAGCCGGGTAGTAGCCCTGGCTGACCTGTGCGCGGGAGAGAATGGTCACAGCGTCCAGGTGCGCGAACGTCGCGACAACGGCCGGATCGGTCAGGTCGTCGGCCGGCACGTAGACCGCCTGAACTGACGTGATGCTGCCGCGGCTGGTAGTCGTGATGCGCTCCTGCAGTTCGCCCATCTCGCTTGCCAGCGTCGGCTGGTAGCCAACGGCGCTGGGCAGCCGCCCCAGGAGCGCCGACACCTCGGATCCGGCCTGGATGTAGCGGAAGATGTTGTCGATGAACACCAGGACGGGCCGTCTCTCGCGGTCTCGGAAGTATTCCGCCATGGTGAGGGCAGTCAGAGCTACCCGCAGCCGCGCTCCCGGCGGCTCGTTCATTTGCCCGAAAACGAGCACCGTGCTCGCCAGCACGCCACTGCGCTGCATCTCAAGCCAGAGGTCATTTCCCTCGCGACTGCGCTCGCCGACCCCAGCGAAGAGCACGATGCCCGAGTGCTCGCGGATTGTATGGCGCATGAGCTCGATCATGAGCAGGGTCTTGCCCACACCTGCGCCGCCGAACAGGCCAATCTTGCCGCCCCGCGGGTACGGCGTGATGAGATCGACAGCCTTGATGCCCGTCTCGAATGATTCGGTTATCAACTGCTGTTCACGGAGGGGAGGCGAGACGGAGTGGATAGGGCGCAAGTCGGCTGCTGCGGTGAATGGTCTTCCGTCGATGGGCTGTCCCACGACGTTGAACATGCGGCCCAGCGTGGCCCGGCCCGTCGGGACGAGGATCGGCTGGCCTGTGTCGACGACAGGCAAGCCACGCCGCAGCCCCGCCGTGCTGCTCATCGCCACGGTGCGGACCGTGCGCGTGTTGATGTGTTCCTGAACCTCGAGGGTCAGGTCTTCGCCATTCCCACGCTCAATGACGAGGGCATTGTGGATGCTCGGAAGGTCGCCCGACGCGAACTCCGCGTCCACGACCACCCCCGCCACGCGGGTCACGGTCCCCGGTCTCAGCGCCACGCGTGATCTCGCGGCTGGAAACGGCGTCGCGCGCGCATCCGTCCGGCTGGCACGCAGCGCGACACCAGTAGGTCCAGCCCTGGTCGGATAGGGTGACCCGGTCTATAGTCGAGACTTCTGTTCCGCCCAGCGGAATTCTTGGGGAAGGGTGTCATCGTTTCGGTTGGAGTCGCGGCGTGGATGCGGGACTGGCGAAATGCCGTCGCCTGGCTTGTCAACACCTGGCGCTATTCTAGCAGGCGGGAATGAAAGTGTCAAACCGTGGCGCCATGGACGACGCTGCAGCCGACGGGATCCAGGCGGATGCGCGACACGCACTCTCTTGCCTCACGTGTGCACTCATGTCCAGGAAGCGTGGTATCGGGCCTTCGTGGCAAGCGCGCGGGTGGCCAGAGGAGTTTGCTGCGACGTTGTGTCGGGAGCCGTGAGGGGTGCGGGAAGACGCGCGACCAGGGCGGCTGAGAAGGCACCGGCCCACGCCCGGTCCGAACCCGGGAATCCGTGCACGCCCTCTGGACGAGGCCCCTGTGTGTGTTCCAGCCTTGGGGCGATCCTCCACCGCTCCACATGGTGGACTGTCGAAATGGCGGCG
>JAUVSX010000329.1 GCA_030596915.1 Chloroflexota bacterium
GCCGTCAACGAACAGCCCCGGTCGTGCAGTTGGAGGTCGCTGGCGCTCGCGAGCAGCCAATTGGCGATGGCCGAGGGCACTCTTCTCGTGAGCCAGGGCTCCCTCCGCCCCTGGCGCCAGCCGCTCACCAGGTCGTAGTTTCCCTCCCGAAGCGTGCTCAAGAGGCGCGGGATGTCGGCCGGGTCGTTCTGGCCGTCAGCGTCCATTGTGACGATGATCCCGCCCCGCGCAAAGTCGAACCCGGCCGTGAACGCAGCCGTCTGCCCGAAGTTGCGGCGAAACTGAACAATGCGCAGGTTCGGTTCGCCCACTTGGAGCTGCCGTAGTACCGCCAGGCTATCGTCGGAGCTGCCATCATCCACCGCAACGATCTCGTAGCTGTGCCCCAATTCGCGTAACACGGCCGTGATCTCTGGGATCAGGGTGGGCAACGCGCCAGCCTCGTTGTAGACTGGCAGCACGACGGAGATGTCTAGTGAGGGTTCGGACGTCGCGAACATGCTGCTACTCCGTAACTTGGTACGCGCTGGACGTCGCTGGCATCGGGCGGTGCTCGGGGCACCACAGGCGAGACTCGTCTGGACGCTGCACAACAAGATTATAGCACAGCGTTCCCGCGCATCAAGAGGAAAACGGCGTGCGCAGGATTGCTTCGATTTCGCTGGGGTCGACGCGGGAGGTCAGGTCGATGCTCAGGGGTGTGACGGCCACGACGCGGTCTACCGCGAGCGCGTAGATGTCTGAATCCGGCTCGGTGAGCTCCGGGTTGTGTATTGGGTCGTAGTCAAGCCCCACTCTGGCTCCGACGGGATCGACGTCCTCCTGGCGAGGGAGAGAGACGAAGTAGGTGTGCCGTGATACCCGGGCCAAACGCCACGGTGTATGCTGCGTGGCATCGGACGGGACGTCCACCTTGAGTATGTCAGTATCAAATGGCAGTGAGGCCTCAAGCAGACAACGAGCGAAGAGGTGCGTGAAGTGGGCAGCGCCGGAGAAGTCTACGCTAGCGGAGTGCTGATAGTGAGTCTCTTTCGGGGTCTGCAGAGAGACGGCCAGCGTGGGTATGCCGTAGGAGGCGCCCTGCAGGGCCGCGCCAATCGTCCCGGAGTGGGTGATGTCATTTCCCAGGTTCTCGCCGAAGTTGATGCCAGAGATCACCAACGAGGGTGTGCGGGGCACCAACTCCTCGAGCGCGTGCAGGACCGTCACCGCCGGTGAGGCGCCTACCCGGTAGGCAGCTATCGAATGCCCATCCACCTCCAGCCGGTGATGCTCGATGCGTCCATCCGGCGTATACGAGAAGCTGCGTCCGGCCCCGGACCATTGCCGGTCGGGCGCCGCAACCAGGAGTTCTCCCAGCGGCAGTACAGCCTGGATTGCGGCTCGCAGACCAAGTGATGCGATTCCGTCATCGTTGGTGATCAGGATCAACGGGCTGTCGGTCGTTGGCGATGGTCTCTCTTCGGCAAGATTCATAGGCCCGATGATAACAAGGTTGGTATCAACGGACAAGGGCTCGCCCTTCGCAGGATTCCGCAGGCGACGGAGGGCATCGCCGGGCTTGCAGCCGCACCGAGGCCGTGATAGACTCGCCTCCACGCCGCGGGGCCGCTGCCGCAGTTGTGGCGCCCTGGTCGTTTCGGGCGGCACGGCGCCGTGCTACGACGCACCCAGCCCATCTGCCGCGAGGGGATCTATGGCAATCAGCACTGCCGGCCGCAACCGGCGGACCGTCAACTTCCTCAAGACCATCTACTTCGACACGCCCGAGTGGACTCCTTGTGCGGTGAGCCTGTTGCCGGCGACCTGGATCAGGTATCGCGAGCAGCTCGAGGAGGTAGTGCTGGCTCATCCTCGAATCTTCCCTGACCACGTGGCCGGTTCCAGGGACTACGACGCAATCGAAGACCCGATGTATGAGCTAGGCCGGCGCACCGATTGTTGGGGCACGGTCTGGGACAACGTAGAGCGCGGGATGGCCAGCTACCCGTACAGTTTCCCGTTGCGGGACTGGGCGGACCTTCCCAGCTACGTCCCTCCGGACCCGCTACTCGACGACGTGTTTGGCCCGCGCGACTGGAACGCAGTCCGCCGAGAACTCGCGGATGCAAAGAGGCGCGGCGAGCTGGCTGTGGGTGGTGGCCTCCAGCACGGGTTCATGTACATGCGGCTGTTCTACCTGCGCGACTTCGAGAACTTGATGCTCGACATCGCAACCGAGGATCCCCGCCTGTGGCAACTCGTTGACATAGTTGAGGGCTACAACAGCGCCGTGATCCGCAAGTACCTCGCAATGGGGGCGGAGTGTGTGAGTCTCGGCGACGATCTGGGGCTCCAGCGCTCGTTGCCTATGAGCCCAACCACCTGGCGCAAGGCGATTAAGCCCTCGTACGAGCGAATGCTGCGCCCCTGCCGGGAGGCGGGAATCCCGGTCTTCCTACACACCGACGGCCACGTCCTCGAGATCATCCCAGATCTGATCGAGGTAGGGGTGAGGCTGCTCAACCCACAGATTCGCGCCAATGGGCTGGAGGGGCTTCGGGAGATGGCCCGCGGCAAGGTGGCCCTCAACCAGGACCTGGATCGCCAGCTCTTCCCCTTCGCCACGCCGCGTGAGATCGAGGACCACATCGGCACAGTCTTCGAGGGGCTTCACCTGCCCGAGGGCGGGCTCATGCTCATCGCGGAGTGTGCGCCCGACGTGCCGCTGGACAACATCGATGCAATCTGCACGGCGCTGGAGAATGTCTGCCGCCCGCCGGAGCCAGGTGTCTAGGGCTTCCGCGCGCCGATTAGGAGGAGATGATGCCTGACCCTGCTGGACGCCGTCTGGCCACTCGGGCCGCTCACGCGGGGGTGCGCGGCCCGATGCCTGACTTCATCCCGACCGTCGTTCCCATCCACCCGTCGGTCTCGTATATGTACGAGGATATCTCTGACCTGGACGGCGTCATCGCGGGCGCGCGCGAGGGCTACGTGTACGCCCGCTACGGCAATCCGACCGTCCACGCGCTGGAGGAGGCGGTCGCGGCCCTGGAAGATGGCGAGGCAGCGCAGGCATTCTCGTCGGGTATGGCCGCCATCCACGCCGCGCTGCTGGCCGTCGGCGCACGCGCAGGCTCGGCCATCGTGGCGGCCCAGGACGTGTACGGGGGCACGTATGCCCTGCTCGACCAGGTATTGCGCACCCAAGGAGTCAGCGTTCGCTTCCTCGACGCGAGCGACCTTCAAGCGGTCAAGGTGGCCTGCGGCGAGCTATCTCCCGTGGCAGTTCTAGTCGAGACGGTGTCCAACCCATTGCTCAAGGTGGCCGACCTGCCGGCGCTGGCCGACGCGGCACACAACTCGGGCGCTGTCCTGATTGTCGACAACACCTTCGCTACGCCCTACCTCGTCCGGCCGCTTGCGCTGGGGGCCGATGTTGTCGTGCACAGCGGTACCAAGTACCTGGGAGGCCACGGCGACGTGCTGGCTGGCGTCGTCGTCACATCGGCCGAGCTGCAGGCAGACCTGCACGAGGTGCTCAAGGTCACCGGCGCCAACCTGGGGCCGCAGGAAGCCTGGTTGGTGCTGCGTGGGCTTAGAACCCTAACGCTCCGCGTCCGGCGGCAGTGCGAGAACGGGCTGTCGATTGCCCGTTGGCTGGTTGATCATCCGAAGGTGGCCCGCGTCATGTACCCGGGCCTGCCATCCCATCCCCAACACGAGCTGGCCGGCGCGCTATTCGGGGAGCGGGGCTACGGGGGAATGATCTCCTTCGAGCTGGCCGGCGCGGGCCAGGAGGGCGTCTTCCGTTTCTTTGGGGCGCTGCGCCTCTGCCTGCCCGCCACGACGCTGGGAGACGTTTGCACGCTCGTCCTGTATCCGGCGCACTCGTCCCACCGGGCCGTGAGCTCCGGTGAGAGGGCGCGGATTGGCATTGGCGATGGACTGGTCCGAATGTCGGTCGGGATCGAGGCGGTTGAGGACCTGGTCGACGACCTGGCCCAGGCGCTGTCCGTCGTATAGGAGGTGACCCGGTGGACATCCAAGGAAAGGCGGCACTGGTGACCGGGGGCGCGGTGCGCGTCGGTCGGGCGCTTGTCCTGGGCCTTGCCGAGGCGGGCGCCGACGTGATTGTCCACTACCACCGCTCTGAAACGGCCGCCACGGCAACTGTCGCCCAGGCGCGACAACGGGGCGTTCGGGCTGAGGCCGTCCAGGCTGATCTGGCTGATCCGGTCGCTGCTCGAAGCGCATCTGCTGCTGCCCTGGAGTGCTTTGGGCGGGTCGACATCCTCGTGCATTCGGCCTCTCCCTTCGTGCGAACGGCCCTCCCCACCGTGAAGCTTGCGGAGTGGCGCCAGGTGATGGGCGTGGTCGTTGAGGGCTTTCTGATGCTGGCTCCGGGGCTGGGCCCGGGAATGGTGGAGCAAGGTGAGGGTGCAATCGTCGCAATCCTCGATCGAGGTGTCGTTGATCCATGGCCGGGGTACCTGGCGCGCAGTGCGGCCGAGAGGGCGTTGTGGGCTCTGGCGCGCAGCCTCGCCGTCGAGCTGGCCCCGCACGTGCGGGTCAATGGCATCGTGCCGGGGCC
>JAUVSX010000136.1 GCA_030596915.1 Chloroflexota bacterium
CCAGGAGCTGCAGTTGGTTCAGCAGATCGCTCTCCCCCTCGATCTCTGCTCCGTGCCCGGCCACCACCTGTCTCCCCGTCTCCAGCGATACATCGTCGAAGAAGCTCGCCGCCAGACGTACACGGCCGTCCTCTGCTACCGCCCAAGAACCAAACTCACCCGCCCGGAGGCGAGCTTGCACCTTGTCCTCGGGCAGGATCTGTCCCACCCACCGCACGACCGCCGCCACCCCGGTTCGCGCCAGTGTCCCCTCCACATCCTGCGCCGGAATAGACGCGAACCATCCGTTTCGCGGGATGTAATTCAGTAACTGTATGCCGGCCCCCTCCAGCGCGGCAAGGTCCGAAGCGTCGGGGACCCTGTGGAGTTGGAGTAGTACGTGCGCGCGCCCGTCCTGCTTTCCGGGGGTCGCCTCAATGCCCTCCGCCAGCCCCGACTCAACCCCCGCGGCCGGCGTGAACTGTCGCGAGCGCAGCACGATCTGATCGGGCTCCTCGAAGGCTTCCTCGTCAGGAAGGCCGGCGACTGACCCCGGGGGGGCTGCGCGCTGGACGCCGCCTTGTGAATGGACCGCCTGAGGAGATGGGGACAGGCCCACGAGCCCCAGAAGCAGCCCAAAGATGATCACCGGGCCCACAGACCCAAGCTTGCCGCGCATTGCACCCTCCCGTTTCGCCGCGCCTGCCCGCCCAGGGTCACGGCCTCGCATCAGTGGGCCGCTCGGCAGTTGCGATGTCAGAACACGAGCGAAGCGCGGGGAATGCGGCGGCGTGCAGTACCGATCGGACCTATCGCCAAGCCCCGGCGCCCACCGCGCCTCGCCCCAAACGAACCTGCCGGTCCAGGGCCTAGCCCGGTGTTTCCCCAGACGCGGCCATCGGCATTTCAACGCACTCGAGCCCGTCGCCCTCCGTGAACAGGGCGTGGAGGTCCTCCGCGGTGAGTCCGACAGCATACTCCAGCGGCCACACGTAGGCCAGTTGGTTCTCGGTGTAGCCGGTCAGAGCTTCGACTGGCGTCGCTGCGTCAGCAGCCTGCACCAGGAGCCGGATGGTGTCCATCCCTCCTGGTCCCGCCCACCCAGGACAGATGCGCACCACGTCCTCCAAGACCGTCGCCGACCCGCCGTATCGAATGGCGAAGCCGAGGTGGTCGTAGTAGAGCCACACGGCGTAGCGCCTGGTGTTGGGATCGACCGCGGGCTCGACCGCCGCCTCAAGGAACACCCGCGAGGGCACGCCATACATACTGAGGATGGCACTCAGAGAGTACGCGGACCAATCAGACTGCAGAGAGAACGGGTTCTGATAGTCCGCCGCGTACAGGTCTATGGACCGGACGATCCCGTCCCGCTCGACAGTGTGGACGCCAGCATCCGCGCTACCTGCGAAGAAGCTCCCGGTTCCCTCACCGGTGGTGGGATCTTCACCCGGTGGGAAATGCTCTCCGGCGCCGATTTCCAGCAGGGTCTTCCAGGCCAGCTCAGAGCTGGTGGTCCCAGGTGCAATTCCCCACAAGCACGGGAGCGCGCAGCCACCGTTCGTCTTAAGGAGCTCGCGCAGCCGAGCCTCGCGCTCCCGCGCGGAGAGCGTCGGAACCAGCGTTCGCACCTGTGTGGGAGCCGGTGAGGGCACCGCGGTCGGCGGCAGCGCTGTAGGTTCAACCGTAGGGCTCGGCACAACGCGGGGGACTCTCGTCGCAGATGGGGTTGCTTTCGATCCGCAGCCTGCGCCGATGACCATGAGCGCCGGCGCGAGCAACAGAAGCGCCAGCCGTGAGCCCATCCACTGCCGATTCACGCTACTGTGCTTCGTGTGGGTTTGATACCATCGGGTTCTTCGCGGGTGTGAGGTCATACCGTTCCTCGCGGCGCCTGCGGCCAAACCGGAGGAAAAGAACCGTGGAGCCCGCTGCAACGGTCGCCCGGGTCCGGCTTCCACCCCCTGCTTCGCGCGGGTAGGCGCAGTGTGGTGTGTGGAAGGTAGTATACCACGCACCGTTCGCGAACGGCAAGCCGGCGGGGTGGAGCGAATCGGCGATTCAGCGATTCAGCGGATGGGCGAGCGCCCAGGGCTGGCAGTCCTACAAGGGGACTGCTCGGCGCGCTCGACCCGGGTATCGCCCAGAGAAGGATCTGCCGGAGGACGCGGGAGGACTGCCAGTCCTTTGGGCAACGGTTTGGACAAGTTTCCGCTCCCGAGGAACCACTGAAGCGCCCATGACCGGCTTCGCACTCCCTACGAATACGGCACCAGTGCGTCGACGACAGGGATGAAAACGTCCTCATGAAGCGCGTCGCGCTCGTCAGCGTCATACCGCATCACGACGATGAGCGTTTGACCATCGGCCTCCGCCAGCGCGAGGAAGCGATGGACACCCTGGGCGTCGAACTCGTAGAGATTCCAGGCCAGCCCGTTTGCCTCTCGCTGGTCCACCCGTGCGGGCGATTGGTCCAACCCGAACTGGGTCGCCACGATCGCCAGCAAGTCCTCGGCACTTTTCGCAACCAACACGAGCTGCATAGCAACGGGGTCGAGCGCGGAGCTAGCGCGCGCGAAGATGCCGGGGCTCGGCTCCGTCCATCCGGCCGGCACGACGCCGCGTATTCCCAGGGCCTCGCTCTCATACGGCTCGAGCACAATCTCGACCGGCTCCGTGGGCAGGTCGAAGGCCATAGCTGGTATTTGTTCAATACAGGAAGCCTCGAGCGTCGCCTCCGGGTCGTCGATGAACCCCACGATGATCCCGACGGCACAGTCGCTGAGCGTCTCACCATCATGGCCGGCTGCTGGCACCTCGAACATAGTGCTGTTGCTGAGCCGGTCGGCGACCTGTCTGGCGTACTCCGGTGGCGTGATGCCGTCGTACTCACCCGCCATGAGGAGCGTCGGGATGTCACTGACGAGGGGTTCCTTGAACGATGGGTCTGCCTCGCCGGACGTCCACTTCTCGCAGATCCCGAATATGCCGTAGTCAATGGCCTGTTCAGGATCGACCCGGCCCTGAAGCTGGGTAGGGAGCGCCGCCACCCTCGCAAGTACCTCTTCCCGGGTGCGTCCGACCAGATCCTCGACGCAGATGACTGAGTACTGCACGCCCCGCGTCACCAGGTCGAACAGCATCAGTCTGGCTCCGCTGAGCTGGGTCATCAGGCCGTAGTCACCGTTGCTAACGTCGTAGATCGCCTGAGGCAATGCGGGGATCAGCTGCGTCTGGTACAGCGTGGAAACAAGAATACCATACACGCCGTCGCCGCTGAGCACGGCCGGATAGCTCTGGCCATCCAGCGGGTTCGTTACTGTGATCGGCACGGGCTCGGCGTTCAGCCCGTCGATGACGTCGAACAGCACCGACTTCACGTCTGGGTAGGCGTTGGCGCAACCTTCATCCGCCTCGCAGTCCTCGAGTAGCTGCAAGGCCGTTCTCGCAATGCGCTCCGAGGACTCTGCGAAGAAGCTTACCTCCAGTGGCCATACCGATTCGAGGATCACGCTGCGGATGCCTTCTGGGTAGTCGCGCATCGTCGCCTGGGCGAGGAAGGAGCCATACGACGCGCCATACAGGTTGACCTTATCGTACCCCAGTACCCGGCGGATGGCATCGACGTCGGCCGCGCTCTGCGCCGTCGTGTAGACTGCCAAGTCGTGTCCATCAGCCACGAGACGATCGTGGCACGCGACAACTGCCTCGAACCCCGCGACCATCGCCACCTCGGGATCGCTCTCGTCTAGCAGACCAAACGCCACTTCGAGGACCTCAGGACAGTCGAGAGCTGGCTCGGAGAGCCCCACGCCCCGTTGATCGTAGATGACCAAATCGCGGTTCGGCGCGAAACGGGCGAGGAATTGGGCGATATTAAGAGCGCGCTCGACCGTCTTCTCTCCAGGACCTCCTGAGAGCAGCACGAGCGGATCTGGTTGGCGCTCGTCACTGGTGTCTCTGAAGACTGCGACGGACAGCTTGATTGTGGGCCCGTCCGTCCGAGCGTGGTCCTCGGGAACGACGACGTAGCCGCAGTCAACGGCCACGCCGGGGGGCACGGTGAAGGGGCATGGCGCTTCCTCGAAGTCGGCGCTGGGCTCCGTCGCTGGCTGCGGCATGGCCGACGGCGCCACGGTCGCCGTGGCCGTAGGAGTTGGCTGCGGGACTGTTTCCGTCGGCACGACGCTGGGCGCGGGCGCCGTGGCGGTGGCCGTCGGCGCCGATGCGGCTCGTTCACCGCAACCAACAAGCCCAAGGAGTAGTACCACGCAAAGCAATGCAGCTCCGATCGGTCGTGTAAGAAGGCTGCTTCGTTTCATCTGGATTATCTCCTGTCTATGCTCGTCTGGTGGTGGAGCGACCAGCGCTCGCCTGACCTCGGGCGTGTTCCAGCAATGGGGCGATCCTTCACCGGTCCACACGTAGGACTGTCGAACTGGCGTGCATCTTCAGGGACTGGGCGACGGAGTGTCACTGCGGTCGAAGGAGCACCCGGTCACACTGGGCATTGCCCCCAAGCCTGAAATGCACCCCCTCACCTCGCACTAGGGCCGGCCAAGCACAGCGCGCAGGAAGCGGCGGGGCGAGAGCGGCTGCCCCGATAGGATTGTCTGCGCGTGGAACAGGCGCGCGACGCTGCGAACAATCGCGAAGGCTGTCACTATCTGCAGGGCGGCCGCGAGTATGGGCTGCCATGCCGGTACCTTGGTCACGCACATCCTGGCGAGCATTGCTACGGGAGCGGTCAGCGGGAACAGGCTAAAGACCAGGGCGAGGGCTCCGTGCGGCCGAGCTACAATGGCGCTCAGGAACAGATAGACGATGATCAGCGGCGATAGCACCAGGAAGGTGACACTTCTTGTGTCCTTGACGTCCGGGGCCAGCGCGCCCACTGCCGCCATCTGCGCACTATACATCGCGTATCCGAGCAGAAAGAAGACGAAAAACCAGGCGAGGAGCTCCACGGGTACCTGGAAGCCCGGCGGTATGCTCAGCGCCTGCCCCCCGAAACTCAGGACGGCCCAGAGGACGCCGACCCAGATGGCCGTCTGCAGCAGCCCAAGTAGACCCAGCGCGAGGATCTTGCCTCCGATCAACTGGACTGGTGAGACCGACGAGATCAACACCTCCATCACACGGCTCTTCTTCTCGTCGGTCAGGCTCGATACCAGCACGCCCGCCGGCATGATGATCACGAAATAGAGGATCGTGACCATCAGCGTTGGGAGCAGCTCGGCAACCCAGCCATCGCCCAGATCATTTGCCTCGGGGGCCGCTAGCTGCCTCTCCTCAACGTCGATGGGATTCCTCACGGCTGCTGCCAGGTCAGCATCCCCATCAAGGAGATTGTATAGCAGGACCCACTCAATCCGTCCTGTGGGCACGTCACCCGAGATGGGATTGTAGTCAGGCAGCACATACACAACCTCGCCCGTCTCCACGAAGTCGGAGGGGACCACGTAGTAACCGGAGATTGTCCCGGCCTCAAGGGCCGCCTGGGCCGCCGCCACCGTGCCGAATTCGGTCAGCCAATCGGGAGCGACGTCCCCGGGGAGATCCTTGATAACATCCCCTGGATCGACGAGACCCTCGGCCTGCTGCTCAGGCGGCGCTGCGCCGCCGCCATCCCCGGGTGACGCGGCAGAGCCGCGGTTCGTGAGCGTCAGGATCAGGACAATGATGCCGACGACCAGCGGGACTCCGAACGCGAAGATGGTGAACCCCTTCTGGCGCAGCGTGGTCCTGATCTCATTGGTCATCACTCGCAGTGTCTTGTGCATATCAGTCCTACCTCATTCGGCCAGGCGCCACCGAGGATCGCGCACAGCCTCGGCCGGCAGAGCATCGCACATCTATCCCGCAGTTCGTCCGAAAAGCTGCCGCAATCTGAGGCGCTTCCCGTACCTCAGCATCCCAATCCTCAGGGCCCGGCCCGCCACCCATATCATAATCACACCGCAGGTGAGCGAGATCGCCGCAGATGCCACGATCTGCCACAGAGGGATGTCCCACAACACCATCCGCAAAGCGTTCGTCATCACCGAAGTGACGGGCAGCAGGCTAAGAGCGACAGCGATTCCCCCATTGGGGTTCTGCGTAATCGGAATGATCAGATAGATGGGAAGGAAGAGCAACAGATAGAGCAACCCTCCCAGTTGCTCCGCCTCCTGCTGCTCCACCATCGTGCTGCCTATCGTGGTCATAACGGCCGTGATGAAGAGGAACGATGGGCCGGCGATGACGGCAAGCTTGAGGAGATCGGACCAGACGGGATTGATCTCCTGGAGCCAGCGAACCTGCAACACGTGCGCGCCCAGCCACACGGCCGCCACCAGGCACACGACCCACACGACAAGCTGTGTCAGTGCGATCGCCGCGATCCCTATGATCTTCCCGCTCATCATGTGACCGGCGGAGGTGGACGTCAGAATGATCTCCATCGTCCGGTTCTCCTTCTCCTCCACGACGGCCTGCATCATCAGTCCGGACGAGCTGAGGATGACGAAGATAAACACCACGGTTGTCACGAGAGGCACGATGCTGCCAGCGCTGGGCCCCCCGCCGGGATACTCCCGATCCTGCTCGGATGCACGGAAAGTGAGCTCCAGACCCGAGATGGCCCGCGCCTGGACATCCGGCGAACGAGCGGCGAGAAGGTTGATGCGCAGGGCATCCTGAAAGTAGCGACGGGCATCCCGGGGCGGGCGCTCCAGGTAGATGAGCTCGCCGCGGCCCGTGGTGGCGTAGTCCTCCGGGATCACGTAGTAGGCGTCGATGGATCCGATTTCGAGCGCTTCGCGGGCATCCTGCACCGTTTCGAACGACGTGGCTTGCACCTCGTACTCGCCTGGATTGTCGGGCAGCCGGAGCAAGAGGCCTGCCTCGTCGACGTATCCGAGCATGGTCGTCTCTTCGCTCAGACGCACAGCCATGTAGCCAGCCCCGACTGTGACCCCCAGGAACAGCGGCAGGCTGAACAGTGCTATCAGGAAACCCCGCTTGAAGACCTCGTGTCCGTACTGCTGCTTGGCGATCAGCCACACTTTCGACATAGGAACGCCCCCTAGTCCCCGGACTCCTCGCCCACCGCGTGGATGAATATCTCGTCCAGAGTCGGCACAGCGATCTCGAACTTCTCGAGAATCACATCGTGCGCCATCAGAGCGCGCAGGGCTTCCTGGGGCGTGAACCCGTCCGCAAGGTCCAGCCTGACAGCATCGTTGTGGCGGTGAACGCCCACCACCCCCGGCACCGGCGGGAGCTCTCCCGGCGAGCGAACCAGCACTGCGTGACCCGAGAATCGGCGGCGGATGTGATTGAGATTGCCGTAGAGGACGTTCTCGCCGTTGGCGATCAGCAGAATCAGGTCACAGAGCTCCTCGACCTGTCGCATCTGGTGAGTCGACATCAGAATCGTCGCTCCCCCTTCGCGAAGTTCCTGCATAACGTCCTTCACCAGTTGCGTGTTGATCGGGTCGAGAGCGGCGAAAGGCTCGTCAATGACGATGAACTCGGGTTCGTGCAGTATCGTGTTGATGATCTGGGCTTTCTGCTGCAT
Source organism: Chloroflexota bacterium (assembly GCA_030596915.1). GTDB lineage: Bacteria > Chloroflexota > Anaerolineae > B4-G1 > B4-G1 > JAUVSX01. Next base: position 7,541 of record JAUVSX010000136.1, read on the forward strand.
CCCCTTGCTGAGCTCTTTGACCTTCTTCGCCCTGTGAGCAGCGAG
>JAUVSX010000250.1 GCA_030596915.1 Chloroflexota bacterium
CTCGATCTTGCCCGCAAGCCGCCCGCCAAGCTGCACCGCCGGGGCGCCCCAGAGCCATCCGCGCTGCTCGCGCAGCACGCGCGCGTCACTCAACTGGGCGTCAATGAAACCGGCGATCCCGCCGTTAGCCCTTCCGGCCACCCGCCCGTCATACGGCGGCTCCATCAGGTCTGGCCGGCGCCTCGGAACCGCCAGTCGCCAACCTGTGTTCCGAGGCTCGCCCCTGGCGATGAACGTGCGTCTCAGGGGCACAGCGCCGTCGTACTGCAAGCTGTACCTCGGTGGCAGCGTGCTGTTGATCCGCACATCCACCCGCAAGGGCGTCCATTCCTGGTTTTGGATCTGCAATGACAGATCGACCGGCGTACCAGGTCTCACTGCCACGTGGCGAACGCTCGTTTGGGCGCCAGCAGACCAGTCGTAGTCGTGGTTGGGCGCCCCGCACTCGATGACAGCGCGAATGCAGAATGAGTCCACCTCAGACGCAACGCTGCCGGGGTCCAGATACCAGGAGACCGCCTGATTGCCCGGTGGGTTGTCCACATCGACGAAGTTCATGCTGCGGGCGCGGAGCACTGGGATCTCAAGCACGCACTCTTCGCCCGCTGTGTCCAGACACGGTTCCCAGGCGGCCAGCGGCTCTGGCAGGTTGGTCCCGAAGGGCGTGTAGTAGAACCTCACACGCACGCCGGTCAGATCCTCATCGCCGATGTTCCGGACGCGGGCGAAGAGCCGGTTCTCCTTGCCGATCACCGCGTCTTCGTTCGCGCTTCCGTTGTTGTTGATGAAGAGGTCAGGCGATCGCCAGCGCAGGTCGGGGAAGCCGAGGTAGGGCCGTGAATGCCGCCATGCATACGTCCAGGGGAGCATACAGGCCTCTCCCCCGTAGCGGATCCTGGCGTGACTGCTGTCGTAGGGGTAGAGCCCCACGGAATAGAGCGCGCGGCGCATCATCACATACTCTCGGCTGCGCCTGCTGCCGCTGACGGTTTCCGCTGCGTCCAGCAGCAGACGGGCCGCCTCGATCAGGGTCGGCGCCTCCAGAGTGCAGGGAAGCGTATCGTAGTAGTGGGTCAGCGCGTACAGGAATATCTCAGCAGTCCGCTGCAAGCCGATGCCTTCCACCGGGATCAACGTTACATCCCGGCTTGGCCGCTGGTGAACGCCGCCCTGCCCGACCAGGAAGGCCACGTGGGAGAGGAGCGTGGAGTGGAAGTGGCTGTCCTTGCCGTCGTCGCGGTCGTCATAGTGGTCTAGATACCAGTTGCCGGTGTACGTGTCGGTGCTCCGGGGAAACTCGATGCGCCGGAACGGCAAACTGTAGCACGTGTGCTGCGTGCCCTCGTGTTTCCTGGTGAAGGGCGGGCCCGGGCGCAGCACGCCATCCGGGGCGGAAGGCGGACTCACCCACAGGCCGTGCTGAAGGCAGGCCAGTGCGTCAGAAAACCCTTCGCGAAGGGCGGTCAGCCACACATTCCCGTACAAGTGGCCCGGATCGCCTATCGACGTCCGAGCACCGTAGAAGGTCACGGCGTGCTGGTACTCGTGTCCGAATATGATCGGATCAGCCGCCGGGAAGTCCCACCGTACTTTGCCTCCGACGCAGTGGCCATCGCCGAACGCAAGGTAGCTGCTGTACTGGTTGATTGCCAGTTCTGGATCCCACTCGACCACCCTGGTGAAGGTTGCGTTGAGACCCGGCCCCACGTGCGTCACAATCCGAACGGGGCAGTGATCGCCCCAGAGCCCATTGTCGAAGCCGTCCCATCCAAGCAGGTGGTAGAAGTTCCAGGCCTGCTCCGCGCGGTAGTGTGCGTCGACCTGTGGCTGCTGGGAGGCGGCCCGCGCTGTCGGGTTGCAGCTCGTCGTCGTGGCGTTCCAGTGCCCGTCAGGGTCGCGCGAGATACCCATCTCGTCTTTCAGGCTGTCCTCGATCCCACCCTCGCTCCCGCCAGCATCGTAGGTTCTTAGCTCTGGTATCTGGGTGCGGTTGACAAGCAGGAACGTGTCGCTGCTCTCCCGAAGGACGTGCAATCCGCGCACAAGGTGGTTGCCGACCTCGTCACGCAATGCCGACAGGCCATCTCCTGCCACGTCTGCGGCGAGCCCTTCCCGCGCAGGCTCCTGCCAGATCACCGTGCCGGTCGCCGCATCGAGCATCAGTTGTGCCTTCTCGATCGACTGCCGCGAGTATCCATCAATCCCTACCCACGTCGTCCCCTGGTAGGCCCAGACTTCGAAGGCCGGGTGGAAGCCGTCGCCCACAGGGTATAGATACAGCCTCGGGCGCGCGAGGAGCGGGAAGTTCTCCGCCTCCCAATCGGACCTTCCTCCCTGCTCCCGCCATCGCTTCTCGAACTCGATCGCGCCGGGGTCCTGTCGCATCTGTCCCAGCAACCACCAGGGCAGGTCGTCTTCGTCCAGCCGCAGCTTCGCTGTGATCTCGATCTCACGCCAGAAGCTGCTCTGGACCCGGCAGGCGCCTCGCTCGTCGTCAGCAAAAACCAGCAGCGTCGCGCCGTGGACCGGGACACCCTTGTACACCTGGAAAGCTCGCGTGCGGAGGTCGCCCTTTCGGTCTCGCCTTGCTTCCGTCATCTGGTGGTTGCGCGCCGCGTCGACTGGGCCCAGCAGCGGTCCGTAGTCTCCCAGAATCGCCCCAATGATCTCCTGGGGATCCGCGATTCCCTCGCGCGGCAGTAGCTGCCCGGAGAGAAGGCACGCGACTCCACGCTCCTCGCTCCAACGGACCTCAAGGTCCACAACCTGTGCGAGGACCGAGTCCATCAGTTCCCATTGCGCTTCGGTCACATTCTCCATGCCGCTCACTCCCGCGAGATACCAGTGTTGTGCGACGATCGACAAACGCGATCGGCGCCGCCCGACCGCGGCCCGCCGGCTGGCAGGAGGCGAGGCCGTCCCGGGCAGTCTATCCCATCACGTGGCTCCAAGTGTTTCTCGGCGCCAGGACTTGTAGCACCCGTCACTTTCGGGAACCATCCTCCCCGTACACGAATAGGTCTCCTATCGACTCCCGCAGATAGTTGCGGCGAATCGCCTCTCCAAAGATCGGGGCCACGGACAGCACGTGCAGCTTCGGGTGACGCTTCTCTGTGGGTATGCGCACCGTGTCAGTCGTCGTGATCTCCGTGATCTCGGGTACGGCGGCCAACCGGGTCACGGCATCCCTCACGAACACGCCGTGTGTACAGGCCACCCAGATTTCCTTGATGCCTTCGTTGAGGAGCAACTTGGTCAACTCCAGAATGGTCCCGCCGGTTGCGATCTCGTCATCATAGATGATCGCCCGCCGGCATCCGCGCACCCGGCCGCCTATGATCCCGTTGACACGCACTTCCGTATCTGATATGCGCTCCTTGTTTCCTGCCGCAACCGGGAGACCCAGATTCCTCGCGAACCGGGCCGCAGACTGTGCGTGGCCCATGTCCGCCGACACGACTATCGTCGACTCCACGTCATGTTGCTGGAAGTGGTGCTCGAAAACCGGCCGGCTGCTGAGCGGATCGGTTGGTACCGCGAAGAAGCCGTGGACCTGCGGTGAGTGCAGCATCATCGTCATCACGTGGGTCGCCCCGGCCGTCTGCAGCAGATCGGCGATCAACCGGGCCGTAATCGAGATGCGCGGCGCGTCCTTCTTGTCCGATCGGGCGAAGGAGAAGTACGGGATGATAGCGTGGACTTCCCTGGCCGACGCAGCCCGAGCGATGTCGAGCATCATCAAGAGTTCAGTGAGGTGGTCATTCACAGGAGGCGAAAGCGATTGGACGATGAACACGGTCCGCGAGCGCACGCTGGCGCCAAGCTGGATGTACAGGTTGTCATTGCTGAAACGGCTGATGTGTGTAGTCTCCAGCGGCACCTCCAGGTGCCGCGCGATGCCGGCCGCGAGCTCGGGGTGAGAGCTGCCGCTGAAGATGCGCACTTCGCTCGGGTCGAACCGCTCTTCCGCCATTCTCTTCCTCCGCCGGACCCAGTGTGACTGCGCTGCGCAATCGTGGGAGTCCTCCCGCACTGCCCTTGGCCGCGGGTTGATCCTCGGTCCCAGCGAAGCGACGGGGAAGCTGCCCCGCTGAGAGTCACTCCCGCTTCAGGTTGTCCTCGGCATAGCTGCTGGCTGCGCTAACCTGTCATCGATCGGCCTGCATTATATCTCGAATCGTGCGGGGGATCAACTCGCCCCAGAAGCCATCGTCCTCAGATCGACCGCAGGCCGATGGAGGATCCAGCGCCGGCGCCGAGGGATCGGTAGTAGTCATCCCACACCATCAGCACCGATGACGCAAACGCGCTGCATCCTGGCCAGTTGACCGTGTTCAGCGGCCGCCCAAACCTCTGGTCGTTCCCCCACGTCGAAAAAGAACCGCAATCCATCTGCCCTCGCACGATCGAGTTGGCCGCAGCTACGGCCTTCGCAAGGGTCTCCACGGAGCCGGTCGCCTGATGCAGCGCTGCTAGCGACATCAGCCAGTTGGCGGTGTGGGCGTCCATCGGATGGTAGCATCTGTACTGCTCCAAGACCGTCGGGGTGGGGCAGTGGACGAACCCATCCTCGGTTCCCCAGAGCACGAACTGATCCTCGACGAACCGGTTCAGCTCTAGTGCGATCTGCACGTAGCTGCTGTTTTCAAGGCGGTGGTATATCAGATAGCGCAGCAGCGCATTCACGTCCCAGTTCTGGAGGTTCGAGTACGGGGGCAGATCAGGAACGTCCTCGTACATTCCCTGCCAAAGGCATGTCTTCACCGGGTGCTCCAGAATCCACTGGACGGCCTTGTCGCGCGAGCGTCCCCATTCCTCTCTCGGTTCGATCTCGAGCAGCATCTCCAGGAAGCGGGCGGGGGTAATGGTGTCCGAAGTGTAGTCCTCCACCACGGCGCCATCCCGGGGATCGACCCTGTAGGGCCACGACCCGTCCTCCCGCTGCGTCGCCGAGAGGACGCCTGCCAGGTGGCGGGCGTACGTCAGGTAGCGCCCGTCTGACAAGGCGCGGAAAAGGGCCAACATTGCCTCACCGACCCGGGCAGCGCGGAACAAAGTGATGTTCGCGCCCTCAACGCCGCCGTGGAACCGGCCCTCCTGGATGGTAGAGTAGGGGAACAAGCCGAAGCGCCAGTCTTCGGGCTGGCGGTTGGCAAGCAACCAATCCCCGTACACCGCAGCTTGCCGCAAGGCTTCCTCTGCAAGCTGATCGGAGGGGAACTGCTCAGCGAACCGCAGGAAGCAGAGAATGTACGTGGGATGGTGGAGCGCCGGGTAGGCGAGGGTGCCCCGTTCTCCAGTGATGCTGTCCTCGAAGCTGGACCAGCAAGATCGGGGCAGTCCGGCCTCGTAGTCGGCCACCTCATCCCGGGCCGGCGCCAATAGGTACTTGAGATTGTGCCTGACCGCATCTTGCCAA
>JAUVSX010000120.1 GCA_030596915.1 Chloroflexota bacterium
CGCGGAATTGCTGCCACCACCGGCGCACCCGCTCAAGATGTCGGGGTAGTCCCCGGCCATCTCCATCTGCTTCATCGCCTCTTGGCCGATCACCGTCTGGTGCAGCAGGACAAAGTTGACGACGCTGCCGAGGGAGTACTTGTAGCCATCGTGGGTGACGGCATACTCGATGGCCTCGCTGATGGCGATGCCCAGGCTGCCCGTCGTCTCCGGGTCGACTGCCAGGATGTTGCGCCCGGCATTCGTTTCGGAGCTGGGGCTTGGCACGACGGTGCCTCCCCAGGTCTCCATCATAACGCGCCGGTAGGGCTTCTGATGGTAGCTGATCGTGACCATGAAGACCTTGCACTTCATGCCGAAGAACTGGGTCGCGAAGCATAGCGCGCTGCCCCACTGCCCCGCGCCAGTCTCGGTAGCGAAGCCCTCGAGACCCTCCGCCTTCGCGTAATAGGTCTGCGCTACGGCGGTGTTGGGCTTGTGACTGCCCGGAGGGCTGACACCCTCCCACTTGTAGTAGATCTTGGCCGGGGTGTCGAGCGCCTTCTCCCAGCGGGCGGCGCGATAGAGCGGGGACGGTCGCCACATCTTGAGGATGTCCCGCACCTCGTCCGGAATCTCGATGTAGCGTTCCGTGCTCATCTCCTGCTTGATCAGCTCCAGGGGGAACACAGGTGCCAGGTCATTGGGGCCCATCAGCTCGAGGGTTCCTGGATGCCGGTACGGCGGGGGCGGCTCTGGCATGTCCGCCATGATGTTGTACCAGTGGGTTGGCAGGTCACTTTCCGGCAAGAAGTACTTGTACTGCGTCATTGTTGTTGTTCCTCCCTGATGGATATGGATTGGGTCAGATCGAATCGGTCAGCTTCGTCACGCAATGGGTGTCGTCTGTCGATTGGCATCCTCCTTGATAGGCTCATTGGCGCCATTCCCGCCACGCAGGAAGGCGCCTGGGTCGGCGAAGAACTGCTTGTAGAGCTTGTAGTGTGCGGTTTGCCGGTAGTCAACCTCCTCAATGCGGCCCGAGTCGAAGCTGAACACCTGGGCCCCAGGATAGGCCAGCAGGATGGGGGAGTGAGTGGCCATAATGAACTGGGCATGTCCAGCAGCCTCCACCTCGTGCAAGATCTTCAGAAGCGCTACCTGGCTCTTGGGCGAGAGTGCTGCCTCGGGTTCGTCCAGGAGGTAGAGCCCTTTGATGCGGTAGCGGCCTCCGAAGTACGAGAGAATTGCCTGACCGTGCGACAGCGTGTTGAGGATATGCCCGCCGTGGTACTGAAGCCGGCCCGGGTCGCACAGTGCCACGTCGTCGAGGAAGTCGGCGAACTCCCGGAAGGTCTCAGCCCGGAATAGGGACCCTGGCACGCTCCCGTTCGCCCACGTCACGGTCAGATAGTTCGCCAGCTTCGTCTCGAAGGGGTTGTTGTGCGACAGGTGCCGCCGCGGCTTGTCCCATATGTGGATGTCGCACCGACGGGTGATCGCATCGAGCAAGGTGGATTTCCCCGTCCCATTCTCACCGACGAAGAAGACGACAGGGCGCCGGAACTCCAGCTCCTGCGCGTTGCCAAGCGTGGGGATGTTGAACGGGTAGCAGCGCCCGGTGGGGTAGTCCTCGCTGTTGATTCTGACCTTCAGGAGATGCATTCGCTGATCCTCCGCTTCCGGCGGTTCAATGGATAGGGCGTGAGCTCAGTCAATACCCATCCGCTGCCGTACCTCCCTCAGCGTCTCGCGAGCCCGCGGGCGGCAGGTCGCCGCGCCTTGCGCGAGTACGCCGCGCACTGTCTCAGGGTGTGCAATCAGCTCGGCCCTGCGAGCTTGGATCGGAGCCAACTCGTCAATCATCTGGTCGGCCAGGATGCGCTTGCAGTCGAGGCACCCGATAGTCGCGGTGCGGCAGCCGCCCGCGACCTCATCGAGCATTGCCTGCGGGGTGAAACAGGCGTGGATGGCGTAGATGGGGCAGCGGGTGGGCTCACCGGGATCACTTCGCCGGCCGCGGGCCGGATCCGTCACAGCGCGCGCGAGTTTCCCCCTGATCGTCTCCGGATCGTCGGCGAGGTCGATGTTGCCCTTCCCGTCGCTCTTCGACATCGCGCCGTTGCCGGTCAGGCTGGGGACGTAGGCTCCCTCGTTCAGCCGGGCCTGTGGTTCTGGGAACGTCTCGCCGAAGGTCTGATTGAACTTGCGCACGACCTCGCGGGTGAACTCGATGTGCGGCAGTTGGTCCTTGCCCACCGGCACTGTATCGGCCTTGTAGATCATGATGTCGGACGCCATAAGAATCGGATAGGCCAGCAGTCCAAAGCGCGGGGATCCGTAGCGGGCCTTCTTGTCCTTGTACGTGGGTAGTTGCTCCAACTTGGGCAGCGGCATCAGGCATCCCAACAGCCAGGCGAGCTCGACGTGCTCGGGCAGGTCCGACTGGACGACCAAGGTGACGCGGTCAGGATCGACGCCCGCCGACAGGTACTCGGTTGCAGGGGTCAGGGTGCGGCCGCGTAGCGCGCCTGGCTCGTACGGCACCGTGATCGCGTGGTAGTCTACGACGCAGAGGATGCAGTCGTGCGTCTCCTGCAAAGCGAGGACGCCCTTGACAGCACTAAGGTAATTGCCGATGTGCAGGCCATCGCCACTGGGCTGCAGGCCGGTGAACATCTGGTTTCTCATCGCAATCCCCCGCTCCAGACCGATCTCCCTCAAACGCAAATGACGCTCGTCCCCGTTCAGGGACGAGCGTCGTATCACGCCCGCGGTGCCACCCCGGTTAGGCCGCACCCCTCAGAAACGCAAATACGCGCCGATGACGGCGCGTATCGAAGGGGAAGCCAGCCTCACTCGTTGACGGGTACGGTCACCTCAGCACTGCCTGGGGACGATACCCTCCGCCGTGATAACGGTGGCGACTCCGGCCCGGACTACTCCCCTGCGGGGGCCAGGGTTTCGGCGGGCGACTCGTGGGCCCATTCAGCACCTGCGTTGGTATCGGGCTTCCAGCCTGTGGCCCGACTCTCTGTACCCCGCTGCGATGCCTACTCTTCCCAGTCTCGGTCGTTCGGTCTTAAATTGTGTATCCAGTATACCACGACGGAGTCGTGGTGTCAAGTTAGTCGATGTGCGGATCCAGTTCCTCGACCATCGCATCCTTGGGCCGGAAGCCTACGATGCGCGCTGCCTCTGCGCCGTCCTTGAACAGGATCAACGTCGGGATACCGCTGATGCCATACTTGCCCGGCGTCTGCCGGTTGGAGTCCACGTCCATCTTGGCCACGCGCAGCCTGCCATCGTAGTCATCCGCAATCTCCTGGACGACGGGAGCGACCATCCTACACGGCCCACACCACTCGGCCCAGAAGTCCACGAGCGTCGGCTCGGTAGCTTGCAGTACCTCTTCCTCGAAAGTCTCGTCGGTCACCTCGAACGGTTTTGCCATCTGTGTTGCCCTCCATCGAATGGACCAATTATCTCCGATAGGCGCCTTTTGTCAAGGTCTCGGACCTGCTATAATCCCGCTTCAGCGCGGTATGGAAACCGCGACTTGTAGCCGCGCTTTCCATAGCGCGTCTTTTCGCTGCGGCTCGCCGGTCGGAATTCGGGTTGGCGGGCCTCCGTTCGTGGCATCGAACCCGAGGCGACATCTCGCCAGGCCGCGAGACGGGGGGGGCGGCGCGATAGCAGAATGGAGAGGCGCGACAACGCTATGACACAGGATATCCGCCCGTCCGAGTCCGGTTCACCAGGCGACCGTGCGCGGTATGGAAGCGCAGCGGAGACACTGCGACGCGGCTACATCGGGACTGGCCGCCGCACGCTTCTTCGAAAACGCGGCTACCTTGCGGCCGGCAGGCTGGGCCTGGCGCTGGGACTGGGCGTGCTGCTCCTTATGGGCGTCGTATGGTCGGCGCAAGCGGAGTTTGAGCCTGCGACGCCACCTCGCCCCGGAAACGTCTCACCCCAGGTATGGTCGGCAACGGCCGGCGGCGAAGAGACAGAGTTCCTCGTGATCCTGGACGAGCAGGCGAGCCTTGATGGTGCGGTCGGCATATCCAATCGGGAAAGGCGCCTGCAGCACGTGCACGACGCGCTGCGAGACGTGGCCCTGCGCGCGCAGGCGCCTCTGCGTGCGGAGCTGGATGCGGCTTGCGTGGACCATCGCGCCTTCTACATCGTCAACATGGTGCTCGTGCGAGGTGATCGCGGCCTCGTCGTGCGATTGTCGAGCCACTCTGACGTCAATCGCATCGCGGCCAATCCCCGGGTGCGCCAGTGGCTTCCCACGCAGGAGCTGCGGCTTGAGCACCGTGACCTGGCCCAAGAGGCTCCCCGAGCGATCGAGTGGGGCATCCACAACATCAATGCTGACGACGTGTGGGCGTTGGGCTACACAGGGACGCAGGTCGTCGTAGCCGGACAGGACACTGGGTACGATTGGGAGCACCCTGCGTTGATACGCCAGTACCGTGGGTACGACGGCGTTACGGGGACACACGACTACAATTGGCACGATGCGATCCACGCTGGCGGTGGGGTCTGCGGGGCCGATTCACCCGCGCCTTGTGACGACCACTCGCACGGAACGCATACGATGGGCACGATGGTCGGTGACGACGGCGGCGGCAACCAGATCGGTGTCGCGCCCGGGGCGCGCTGGATCGGCTGTCGCAACATGGATGAGGGTGTGGGCACGCCAGCGACCTACGCCGAGTGTTTCGAGTTCTGCCTGGCGCCGCATCCGTTCGGCGGCGATCCGATGACGGATGGCGAGTCCAGCCTGGCCCCGCACGTAATCAACAACTCGTGGACCCGCCCGCCGAGCGAGGGCTGCGACGAGGACGCCATTCAGATGCTTCAGACCGTCGTTCAGAACGTGCGCGCGGCTGGAATCGTCGTGATTGCCTCGGCGGGCAATACGTCCACCGTAGCCTGCGGTTCAGTAGTGGATCCGCCGGCCACATTCAATGCCGCCTTCTCAGTTGGCGCCACGAACAGCAGTGATGAGATCGCTAGCTTCAGTTGCCGCGGGCCCGTGACGAAGGATGGCTCCGGGCGGCGCAAGCCGGATGTCAGCGCTCCCGGCGTAGGCGTGCGCTCGAGCTTGCCCGGTGGCGGCTATGGCTCGATGAACGGGACCTCAATGGCCGGGCCTCACGTGGCCGGCGCCGTGGCGCTGCTCTGGTCGGCCGCGCCCGGACTCGTCGGGGATGTCGATGGCCCGGAGTCGGTCATCGCGCGCACGGCGCGGCCTCGTACCACCAGTGAGACGTGCGGCGACGACGAGGCCGGCGACGTACCGAACAACGTCTACGGCTGGGGGATCGTCGACGCACTGGCAGCGGTTCGGGCGGCTACGGACAAGGTGGCGATCACGAAGACGGCGGTGTTCCAGCCAGGCATCCCCGTGCACGAGTTGGTCTACACTCTGCAGGTCACCAACACGTCCGGCATCACTCTGACCCAGCTCGTGCTGACGGACCGCATCCCCATCAGTACCACGCTCGCCTGGGCGGGGGGGCAGCACACGTACGACGCTGGCGTGGTGTCGTGGACGTTTCCCAGCTTGCAGCCGTGGGCGATGATCTCGACGGCCTTTGGTGTCACGGTGTCGTCTCTGCCCAGGGGCGCTCGCGTGGTCAACGCCGACTACGGTGCGCGCGCTGCTGAGATGATCTACCCGGCAATGGGCGTGCCAGTCGATGTGGTGGTGCCCTGGCGCGTGCTGTTGGCCCTGGTCCTGAGGAACTGGTCGCCCTAGGCTGGAGGCATCGATGGCTGACGCTGCGGGGAATCGGGGCCAGCTTCTGGCGACCTTGCGCGACCGGGTCCGCCCGCTGCTGAACGTCAGCGCTGCGGCTGACGCGCTGGCGGTCTACTACGCGCTCTACCACGATCCGGCGCGAACTCAACTTCACGTGCGCGACGGCGCGACTGGCCGTCCCGAAGGCTTTGTCGCCGTCTGTCAGACCGGTCAGCGGCTGTTTCGGCCGACCGTCGTGCTGCGCACGCCTGACGCCCGTGGCGCAGTTGGACTGCTGCGGCAGGCGCTGACTGCGGGACGGCCCTACTACGTGATCACGACGCCAGACCTGCGGGATGTCATATTGGATGTCGTACAGATCGAGCGGCCTGAGAGGAACCATCTGTACCGGCTAGATCTGGCTCGCATCGAGGCCGCCATCAACGTGCTCGTGGTCGCCGAGCAGGGTTTGCGAGGACTGCCCCGGTTCATCATTCGCGCGCAGGGAGAGGTCGCTGCAGAGGCGGGGATCAACTGGATGTCGCCGTACTTCGCGGCGGTATCGGTCCAGACGAAGCTCGAGGCTCGGGGTCGCGGCTGGGGAGAATCGGTCGTGGTGGCCTGCTCTCGTTGGGTGACCCGGTCAGGCCGGCACGCGCTGTACGTCGTGAACGAGAACAACGCCGCCAGCCTCGCTCTGGCCAAGGCCGCAGGCTACGTCGACACCGGAGTGCGCGAGTTCGCGGGCGAAGGTGTCTGCCGCGTGTAGGCCCGATCAGGAATCAACGCAGAGGCGCAGCGAAGGCAGAGGCGCGGAGAACCCTTCTTGGTGATCAAAGGATAGAGGCTCAGCGACAAGTGCGTCACCTTGGCTCAGGGGGGTAAGGAGGCAGCAGCATGCACGAGAATGAGATTAGCAGGCTCATCGTGGGCGCCGCCATCGAGGTTCATCGGACACTAGGCGGGCCCGGGCTGCTCGAGAGTGTCTATGAGGAGGCCATGGCATACGAACTCTCGGAGCGTGGTCTCACAGTTGAGCGCCAGAAGCGTGTCCCGATCGAGTACAAGGGCCATCCCCTAAGCACGTCGCTGCGCCTGGATCTGCTGGTCGATGGCGCGGTAATCGTGGAGTGCAAGGCCACAACTGACTACAATCCAGTTTTCGAGGCTCAGATCCTGACCTACCTACGGCTGACCGGGCTCAGGCTGGGGTTGGTCGTCAACTTCGGCGAACGCTGGGTCAAGGACGGCGTGCATCGTGTCGTCAATGGCCTCTGACGTCGACATCGGGTCACTTGACGAGCAGACTCTGCGCCCTTTGCGGCGTTGCGTCTTTGCGTTGGGGGGATACTGCAGCTTGCGGGGCGGGGGATCACCGGGTAGAATCCCGGCGCGCCGGAAGGGGTTGAGAAGATGCACGTCGAGTTGATCGCAATCACACAGTATCTGCGCGGGAAGGGCACGCCCGAGGAGTTGCTCGAGCACGCCGGCCGAGTCTGTTACCGGAGCGAGAGCCGCGGGGACAGCGGGAGATTCCTCCGAGCGCGCATTCGCGAGGGCCACGAGTCGATTATCGAACACGCCAGCGCGACCTTTGAGGTCAGCTCCATCTCGCGGGCGGCGAGCCACCAGTTGGTCCGGCATCGCCTGGCCAGCTACAGCCAGGAGAGTCAGCGCTACGTCGACATGTCCGACCCAGAGTGGGTGCTGCCTCCTTCCGTGGCCGCGGACGCCCGCGCCAGGACGGTCTGGGAGGAGTTCGCGCTTCAAGTCCGGAGCGCCTACGGGGCGCTTCGCGAGCTCGGTGTGCGCAAGGAGGACGCTCGCTTTGTGTTGCCAAACGCCGCCGCGACGCGCATTGTGGCTACGATGGATTTCCGCGAACTCCTGCACGTGTTCCGGCTGCGCATCTCACCGGCGGCCCAGTGGGAGATTCGGGCAATCTGCGTGCGGATGCTGGAGCTGGTCACGCCCCACGCCCCCAACGTCTTCGGGGACCTGAGGGCGGAGTTGAGGACGACCCATCCGGCTTTTTTTGAAGATATGGAGCAGCTCCCCCTGACGCAAGGTCTGGTTCCCACCGGATCTGAACGGACCGAAGCATAACACACGAAGGGCGCAATCAGTGAGAGAACGGGAGGTGAGGATGAGCGACGAACAAACGGAGGGCAACGAGCTAGGCAATCGCGTGGGCAAGTACGAACTGCGCGGCGAGATTGGCCAGGGCAGGATGGGCACAGTCTACGTGGCCTATGATCGCACGCTAGATCGGGAGGTGGCGGTCAAGATACTCGCACCGCACCTGGTGTGTGAGACGCCGTTCGTGGAGAGTTTCCGACAGCAGTTGCAGAGCGCGGCCCGGCTGGACCACCCCAATATCGTCACGGTACACGACG
>JAUVSX010000507.1 GCA_030596915.1 Chloroflexota bacterium
CAGCGCCCGCGCTTCCGTGGTGGTGTGCAGCCGAGCTTCTGCCTCTTGCAGCGAACTGGCAGGCACCAGCTCCCTCACGAGGGCCTCGCCAGCGGAGAAGCTCGTGTAGGATGCCAGCCGGTCAAGGACCTTGGCGTATTCCAGCGTCTCCAGATGCTTCGGATTCACATTTCTCCAGAACGGCGATCATCGCTCCTGACGCCGAGCCATTGTCACACCAAGTCCCGCAACTATAGCAGACGCGCTGCCGCCAACAAGGTCCCGCCCGAAACAGGCGCCCTCACGCTGCCAAGCCGTGCGCGATCCGGGCAAGGCAGGACGGATCGCGCCAGAGGGCGGCCGCAACCTGGACAGCGGACGCCCCGCAATCGAGCATAGCCATCGCGTCCTCGACGTCGTAGACGCCGCCGCAGCCGATGAGTGGAACCGCGACACGGCTGCGCACGGACATCAGCGCGCTCAGCACGAGTGGCAGTACGAGACGACCGTACAGGCGACCGCTCACGAAGTGGCGTCCGGCGGCGTACCAGACCGCACCGTGAGGAGGCCCAGCGACCGTCAGCGCGTCCGCACCAGCCGCAACGGCCGCCTCGCAGAGCTCGGCGGCGCGCGCCAAAGGCAGCCGGACAATCAGGGGCTGAATGGCCGCAGTGCTCGCCGCCCACACCGTTTCTTCGAGTTGGTCGGAAGTCGTGTCGTCTGGCAGCCCCAATTCGATGCCTGCTACCGCCTCGATGGCCGACACGTGAGCGCCGCAACGTGTGACCGACTCTGGCGACGTACCTGCGACGTGCACGATGACGGGCACGGGCGCGCGGCGCCACGCACCTTCGGCCCTCCTGACGACGCGAGCGATCCCAGGATTGGCCAGCCCCGTGTGCAACAGCACGCCACCTGGAATCCGTAGGAGCCGAGGCGGCTTGGCCCCCTTCCGAGCCTGTGCCGTGACCGGGCCGACAACGATAGCTCCCAGTCGCTCGATTTCGATCAGCCTTGAGTACTCGGTACCCAAGCCGTAGCAGCCTGCCGCCGGCATCACCGGATTGGCGAGCATTAGGCCGACCTTGTGATCAGGCGCCAGCTCGATCATCCCTGTCGCAGCTCCAATAGGTCGAATACGGGACCATCCGTGCAGGCTAGCCTGAATCCCCGGCCAGTGCTCACGGCGCAGCCTCTGCAGGCCCCCACGCCACACGCGAAGGCGGGCGCGACGAGAGCCTGCGCGAAGCCGCGCACCGGGGATACGCGGCGCTCCCGCACAATCTCCGCCAGAGCCGGGAATCCAGCTGGATCCTCGGCAATGCAGACCTGATCTGCCCAGCCGACCATCTCACGAAACAGCTCGCCCAACGAGCCCTGACGTCCCGCTGAACCATCAGCAGTCACGATGTGCACCTCGGCCGCCGGCGGCAAGTGGCGCAGCGGGTAGAGTTCAGCCGCGCTCTCGGCCCCCACTAGCAGGGCGATGCTCCGAAGGCGCCCCTGTTCAGGCAAGGCCAGCGGGAGTAGCGGCGGGAGGCGCATGGCGCGCGCCACCAGGAGCAGGCGCCGCGTCGTGGGCGGCACCACGAACCCGCAGCCCAGCGGGCCCAGAAGGTCCACCCGCGCACCGGGCCGCAGGGCGGCCCCGGGGTGGGTCGAGGGAACTAGCACGTCGAAGGACTGCGGCGTGAGGTGGGCCGGGAAGAGCGGCTCTCGAAGGAAGCCACCCAGATCAGCGAGGACGAAGGTCCCGGGCGCCAACCGCGCAGCAATGTCGGGGGCACCGACAACAATCCGCACGAACGGACCGTTCCCTACAGCATCTACATCGATGATGCCTGCCTGTGTCTGCAACATGGTTATGTGGAGACCTGACTACACGAGAGTCTTGGGATGCTGGCGCTTCGTCTCGCGGCGAGCGGCGCAATTATAGCACAGCAACAGGCTCTTCACACCGTGCTGATGATAGGAAACCGTGACCTGTGACCGCGGCTGTGCCTCCGCGGCTGCGACCTCCAGCCGGTCACCTTGAACTATGAGGCTGCCAATGCCTCTACCCGCAGGGCTACCACGAGGGAATCGTACAAGGGCCGTTGCTCGGGGAAGGGGCTGGAGTATAATCAATCACTATGGATCCCATTCGCGTTGTGCTCGCCGACAACCACCTGCTCTTCCGCAAGGGACTCGCCCGGTTGCTTGACGCCCAACCGGATTTCAAGGTGGTGGGAGAGGCACAGGACGGCCGCGAGGCCATTCGCCAGGCTCGTAGGATGCAACCTGATCTGGTGTTGATGGACATCCGTATGCCCGTGTGCGATGGCCTGGAGGCTGCCCGCCGGATCAAGCTGGCCCTGCCGCACGTTCGCGTCGTGATACTGACAGTGTCGGATGGCGACGAGGACTTGGTGCGGGCAGTGCGGTTCGGAGCCGATGGGTACCTGCTGAAGGACATTCTGCCGGACGCGCTCTTCCGCCAGCTACGAGGCCTTCGATCGGGCATTACCCCACTCTCTCCTGAGCTGGCGGGAGGGTTGTTCCGTCAGGTGGCGCGCCTCAGCCAGCCGACAGCGACCAGAGAATCTAGCCCGCGGCTCTCGCCTCGTGAGCTCGAGGTCCTCCAGCGCATCGTGGATGGCTACTCAAACAAAGACATCGCGCGGGAGCTAGGCATCGCGCACAACACGGTGAAGAACCACGTCCGCAGCATCCTGGTCAAGCTTGGCGCCAGGAATCGGGCTCAGGCGTCAGCCCGCGCGATCTACCAGGGGCTCGTCTCC
>JAUVSX010000279.1 GCA_030596915.1 Chloroflexota bacterium
ATCGAGGCCGCGGGCGTCACGCGCCCCGGGCACGTGCCGTCGTACCTCGAGACGAGTGAGCCCGGGATCTTCGCCGCCGGCGACGCCCGCTCCGGTAGTCGAAAGCGTGTCGCGGCGGCCGTCGGCGAGGGCGCCGTCGGACGAGGCGAGCACCCCGAGGTCGCGTACCTTGGTCCATTGGCCCTTGTCGAGCCCGTGGAGCAGGTACATGTCGATGTGGGTTGTCTGGAGCTTCTCGAGTTGCTCGTTGAGCAGCCGGTCGAAGTCGTCGGCGGTTTTCACGTCCCATACGGGCAGCTTCGTCGCCAGGTAGACCTTCTCGCGATAGCCGTCTTGGAGAGCCCGCCCCAGGAAGCGCTCGCTGTTTTGTTCGTGATAGCCATAGGCCGTATCGAGGTAGTTGACGCCGTTGTCGATAGCGTGCCGGACGATGCGGGTAGCCTCGGGCTCGTCGATATTGGCGTAGACACCGTCCACCGTCGGAAGGCGCATACATCCGAAGCCAAGGACGGATACTTCGAGGTCGGTTTGTCCAAACTTGCGGTATTTCATCCTCATTCCTCTCGATTATGTGCACCGCCCTGGAAGAGGCGGTGCTGGGTTGTTCCCTGCACTACGAGACAGCGGCTAACCAGCACCGTCTGTTCGACGGCGGTGCTGGCCACGCGCCGTCTGTTCGTCTCCAGGGGATTCACCACGGAGGCACGGAGGCCACGGAGATTCCCGGTATCTCTGCTTTCACCTTGCTTCCGCGGCGGGATTGCCCAGGACTCATTCGGGGCGAAAAACCGGCCCGATCCTTCAGTACGGAAAGCCTTGTTTTCTCAGTGTTCTCCGTGCCTCCGTGGTGCAGTTGTGGTGCAGCTACGGCAGCGCGCAGACGTAGGGTTTTCCTTCCCCAAGGACCTCGTGCACGATGGGCATCCACTCGCTGATCAGGATCGACTGGGGACACTTGTCCTCGCACTCGCGGCACTGGATGCAGGCGCTCGCCCGCTTCTCCTCCGCCATGTTCCCATACCACTCCCTGGCCTCGTCAGGGATGTTGTACATGTTGCCCTGATTGTAGTTCGAGAAGTTGCGGGGAATCTCGACCCCGTTGGGGCACGGCATGCAGTACTTGCAGTCGGTGCACGGGATAGGGCACAGCTCGTTGTACTTCTCTCTGACCTGTGCAACGAGCGCCAATTCCTCGTCGGTGAGCGTCCCGACCCCTGCTGCGTCGGCGCTCACGAGATTCTGCTCCACCTGCTCCATCGTGCTCATGCCGCTGAGCACGACCGAGATCTCCGGCTGGCTCCAAAGCCATTGCAGCGCCCATTCGACCGGCGTGCGCTTCGCTGGGACGCTATCCCACAGCGCTTGCACCTCGGCCGGGGCATCGACGAGGCGGCCGCCGAGCAACCCTTCCATGTTCACCACAGCCAGGCCCTTGGACGCCGCGTGCTGCACGCCCTTCGTGCCGGCCTGATTCTCGATGTCCATATAGTTGTACTGGACCTGGCAGAGGGTCCACAGGTCGGTGGCGTCGACGATCTCCTTGAAAGCGTCGTAGTCGTCGTGGAAGGAGAAGCCCAGGTGCCTGAAGCGGCCATCGGCCATTGCTCCCTGGGCCCAGTCGAGCACGCCCAAATCGCGCACCTTTGGCCAACTGTCCTCTCCCTTGCTCAACGCGTGCAGCAGGTAGAAGTCGATGTGGTCGGTTTGCAGCTTCTCCAACTGCTCGTTCAACAGGCGATCGAAGTCGTCGGCGACCTTGACCTCCCAGACGGGCATCTTCGTTGCCAGGTAGACCTTCTCGCGATAGCCGTCTTGGAGAGCCCGCCCCAGGAAGCGCTCGCTGTTGCCCCCGTGGTAGGGGTAGGCGGTGTCGAGGTAGTTGACACCGTTATCGATGGCGTGGCGGATCATTCGAGTCGCCTCAGGCTCGTCGATGTTCTTGTGCTCGCCCCCGATGGTCGGAAGGCGCATACATCCGAAGCCAGGGGCGGATACTTCTATGTCAAGCGTGCCAAACTTGCGGTATTTCATTTTCCTCTCTTCCTACTGGGCGTCGTCTGTTCGCCCACAGCGGGTCCACCACGGAGGCACGGAGAACACAGAGAAGAAGGAAACCCTCCGTGCCCTCCGTGTCTCAGTGGTGCAATCCGTCGCCGGCAACCTGCTACGGCAGCGCGCAGACGTACGGTTTCTTCTCGCCAAGGACCTCGTGCACGATGGGCATCCACTCGCTGATCAGGATCGACTGCGGGCATTTATCCTCGCACTCGCGGCACTGGATGCAAGAGACGGCCTGCGGGTTCACTTCGAGCTCGCCACGCTCGACGAGCGTCTGCATGAAGCGGTAACCACCGCGCGCGTCGTCGGGACGGTCGTACATCATTCCCTGGTTGTATATGGCGAAGTTGCCAGGGATGTTCACGCCGTTGGGGCAGGGCATGCAGTACTTGCAGTTGGTGCAGGGGATGGGGCACAGCGCCTCGTAGGCCTCCCGCACCTGGTCGACAATGGCGAGCTCGTTCCCCGTCAGCGTGCCGACCCCGGAACTGTCCGTGCTGGCCAGGTTCTGCTCGACTTGCTCCATCGTACTCATGCCGCTCAGCACGGTCGAGACTTCTGGCTGGTTCCAGAGCCACTGTAGCGCCCAGTCGGCTGCCGTGCGCTTCTCCGGCGCGCCGTCCCACAGGGCCTGGATCGGATCCGGCGGATCGACGAGGCGACCGCCGAGCAAGCCTTCCATCACCACGACAGCCAGACCCTTCGAAGCGGCGTACTTGAGGCCCTCCGTGCCGGCCTGGTTCTCAATGTCCATGTAGTTGTACTGGATCTGGCACATTGCCCAGCGGTCGTAGTAGTCGACGATCTCTTTCAGCAGGTCAGTCTCCCCGTGGAAGGAGAAGGCCAGGTGGCGGACGCGTCCATCGGCAAGTGGACCCTCGGCCCAGTCCATCACGCCGAAGTCGCGCACCTTCGTCCAGCGCGCTGTCCTCAGTCCGTGGAGCAGGTAGAAGTCGACGTAGTCCGTCTGGAGCCGCTCGAGCTGCTCGTTGAGCAGGGGTTCGAAATCCTCTGGCCCCTTGACGAGCCAGCAGGGCAGTTTCGTCGCCAGCTTGACCTTCTCCCGGTAGCCGTCCTGCAGCGCCCGCCCCAGGAAGCGCTCGCTGTTGCCGCCGTGGTAGGGGTACGCAGTGTCGATGTAGTTCACGCCCTGGTCGATGGCGTAGCGCACCATGCGGGTTGCCTCAGGCTCGTCGATGTTATCGTACTCGTCCCCGATGGTGGGGAGTCGCATACAGCCGAAGCCGAGGGCGGCCACCTGGAAGTCTAGTTCGCCGAAGTTGCGGTATTTCATTCGCGTTTCTCCTGGTATTGTGCGCCGCTCTGGAAGAGGCGGTGCTGGCTAGTACCCGAGCTGCTTATCGACCAAGTTGCGCATCGGCTCTCCGGCCCGGTAGCGGCACAGATTGTCGATGAAGATGGTCATAGCGCGCTGATTGTAGACAGGGTTCGAACCAGCGTAGTGGTACGTGAGGATGACGTTGTCCATGCCCCACAGTGGCGAGTCCTCCGGGAGGGGCTCAGTCTCGAAGACGTCCAGCCCCGCCCCGGCGATCCATCCCTCCTGCAGCGCCTCGACGAGGGCGTCCTGGTCTACTGTACCGCCACGGCCGATATTGATCAGGTGGGCGGTGGGCTTCATCGCCCGCAGCTCAGCCTCGCCGATCATTCGCTCGGTCTCGAACGTCAGGGGCATCGCCAGCACGAGGAAGTCTGCCTCGGGCAGGACGTCTAGCAACTGGTCCGGGCCGTACATCGCCTCGACGCAGGGCGCCCCGACCGCCGGGTGCCTGCGCACGCCCAGCACGCGCATCTCGAGCCCCCGGGCGAGCCGGGCGGTCCGCCCGCCGATCGCCCCGGCGCCGACGAGCACCATCGTCTTGCCTGCCAATTCGGAGATGGGTCCCAGCTCCTCGTGACGAATCCACCTGCCCTCGCCCTGCGCCCGCGCCGCGTCGTGAAGACGCCGGGCGAAGGCGAGCATAAGCGCGAAGATGTGCTCGCTGATAGGGATCGCGTGCACGCCAGACACGTTCGTCACGATGAACTGGTACTCGGGGGTATCCGGCTGATGAAGCAGCCAATCCACCCCTGCGCCCCAGTTCTGGTACCAGCGCAGGTTCTGCGCTCCTGGGAGCAGTTCGCGCGGTATGCCCCCGGCCGCAATCTCGATCTGATCCAGCACCGCTTCGATCTCAGCCGAATCGCTGGTTACGAGCACTTCCATATCGGGCGCGAGGGCCCGAATCTGTGCCAACTGTTCTTCCGATACCGTGTTTGGGTCGAGTCCGATAAGTAGTGTGTTCATGGTTGGGTTCCTTGTCACTGGTTCGAAGCTCCCCGGAAGCTTCCGGGAAGCTAGGACAGCTTCTCGGCGACCTCCTTCAACTGCGCGATGATCGGGATGTTCTGCGGGCACTTGGGCTCGCACTCGCCGCACTGTACGCACGCCTCTGCGTTGAGTCCCTCAATCCGTCCGGTCCACGGGCCCCAGGTGCCCTCCTCACTGAGCCGGGCGTAGGCCTTCTTCGCCTCCGCCTCCAGCCCCCACACGCGATACCAGTTCATATAGCGGAAGTTCTCCGGGATGTTGACGCCATTGGGGCAGGGCATGCAATAGCCGCAGCCCGTGCAGTAGAGATCGGCCAGTTTCTCCGTCCTCTTGATCAACTGGCCGACTTGCGCCCACTCATCGTCCGTCAGCCCGGCCGCGCGATTCGCCGCGGCGACGTTCTCATCAATCTGGGCGAACTCGTTCATACCCGAGAGGGCCACTGTAACGTGCGGGTTGTTCCACACAAAGCGCAGCGCCAGCTCTGGGGTCTTGACCTCAAGCAAGCCATCCTCATCAGCGACGAGGCCGATCGGGGTCGCCAGCCGACCGCCAGCGATTGGACCCATCGCAACGACCCCCATGCCGCTTTCCGCAGCGTGGGCAATCGCGGGTTCGTTGTGGCGGTCGAGGAAGTTGTACTGGACGAGCATCAAGGCGAACTCGCCCGTGTCGACGAGCTTGATGATGTTCTCGGCCGTGTCGTGGC
>JAUVSX010000092.1 GCA_030596915.1 Chloroflexota bacterium
ATCATGGCTCTCCCGTCTCCGGAATCTGTGCTCATCGGCGCTCCCCGTAGGTTTCAGCTGTGCCGTGCGGTCCTGCTCGTACGCCTGCGCTTCCGGCGTGTGCCCTGTCGAAAGGGTTGCCACCCTGCTTGAAGACTGTGTCCAACAGCTCAACGCTCTTGTGTCGCTCCCGTGATGACGTGGTCCTCGTTCCCACGACCAGGCGCGAGACGGGCTTTTCCACGCCGAGGATGGTCCCATGGCGCAAAGATACGTACCGCCCTTGCGCGGACACGAAGTGCTTAGGCATCCATTGGGTACCTGAGACCAATAGCAGACCGAACCCGGTCCATCGTGTGCGCTATCGCTGCTGTTTCGTCAAGCGGCATCAGTGAGCTCTGCCTTCTGCCAGCACGTAGGCAATCCATAACCTCTGCTGCCTCGAAGTGGTACCCGGATGGCTCATTGATCACAGTCGCCGCCTCGCCCTCCACGTGGAGCGTTGCTGTGGAGGCCCTCCAGAAGATCGGAATGTCAATGTGGCCGTTCGTGCCGTCGATTCTTGCGTCCTGGTTCAGATTCGTGCGCACCGCACAGGCCAGCTGCGCCAGGCCGCCGCCCGCGAACGTGAGCGTCATGGCTGTCTGCTCGTCAACACCCGTTGCCCCGATGTGAGCTGCCGCATCGACGCCTGTCGGCTCGCCGCCAAACACCATATGGGCCAGTGCGACAGGGTACACGCCCACGTCAAGCAGTGCGCCTCCTCCGAGGCCGGGATTCAGGAGCCGACCGGCTGGGTCCCAGCCGGTCCGATAGCCAAAGGCGGCGGACAGCATCCTGACTTCGCCGATCTTCCCCTCCTCGATCCACTCGCCTACGCGTCTGATCACTGGGAGGCAACGAGTCCACATCGCTTCCATCAGGAAGAGGTCCCTCTGCCTGGCGACTTCGACCATCTCGCGTACCTCGCGCTGGTTGATCGCCATTGGCTTCTCGCACAAGACCGGCTTGCCGTGCTCGAGGCAGGCGATCGTATTCGCGTGGTGCATTGGGTGAGGTGTTGCGATGTAGATGACGTCCACATCTTCATCGCTCATCAGGTCCGCGTAGCCACCGTAGGCGCGAATTGCGCCGTTTTCGCCGGCGAAAGCCTCAGCACTCTCCGCAGTCCGGGATCCCACGGCCAAGAGTCGCGCATCCGGCAGTTCCCGCAGCGCCGCGGCGAACGTGCCGGCAATGCGCCCGGTGGCAAGGATACCCCAGTTGACCGCATTCATCGCTCCCCCTCCAGTCCCGTATCAGACGTTGCGCGGCCTGTGCACCTTGCGGTGCGCCCATCTCCATTCAGTGAGACTTGGCGGACGATTACCCCACCCTAGGTAAGAGCCTCCAGGACGCGGTTGATCCCCTCAATCGGCTCCTCCACGTCTTGATTGGATAGCAGCGGGTTCACGTCTAGGTGAACGGCACGCCCCAGCAGGTCTAGGGTCCGAGGACACATATCGGGACTGTACTCAATATCTCGACGCGCCCATCGCCACGGGCCACCCCTCGGCGTCCACGCGCGTTGCGCCATCACGGGGACCCAGTGTTGATAGACGTGATAGTCCATTCGACCGGGATCGTACATAACGCCGGCCCCGATGTTCTCGGCCCGCAAAGCCTCGGCCACCCGGGTGGCGACGGCGGGACTGTCGACAAAGAAGATGAAAGCAACGGATGCGTCTCCAGCCTCATCGTTGATCGGCTGGATCAGGATACCCTTGCGCCGGGCAACCGCCTCCGTGCCAGCTTTCAGCATCCGCTTGCGTTCTCGCATGCGGGTGAGAAGGTCATCCAGGCGGCCAAGCTGCACCAACGCGACCGCAGCCTGCAGTTCAGAGATACGATAGTTGACGCCGCCGAGGATCTCTTCTCGAGGGATGTTGTGGCGCGATCCAGCCGCCACGTCCGCGTGCATCATGCCCCGTTTCCATATCTCCTCGTCGTTGGTGATGAGTATTCCGCCCTCGCCGCAGGTGATGATCTTGTTGAACTGCAGGCTGAAGCAGCCAACGTCGCCGATTGAACCGAGTCTGCGGCTGCCGAAGCTCGCGCCGTCTGCCTGAGCAGTGTCCTCGATCACAAGCAAGTCGCGGCGGCGTGCCAATTCAACGATTGCATCCATACGCGCCGGCAGCCCCCGCATATGAACGGGCATGATCGCCTTGGTGAACGGCGTGATCTTGGCTTCCGCGTCGCTTGGATCCAGCGTCAGCGTCTCATCGACCTCGGCGAGTACCGGTACGGCGCCCACGGCCGCCACCGCCAGGGGCGAGGCGATCCAGGTGTACGCCGGAACAATCACCTCGTCTCCGGGCCCGACCCCAATCCCCTGCAAGCCGCAGATCAACGCCGCTGTGCCGGACGTGACCGCTACCGCATACCGGGCGCCCATGTGATCTGCGAAGGCTCTCTCCAGGTCTTCCGCTTTCGATGGGCCCTCCACCGGGCCGTAGTAGCGGAACAGCCGCTTGGACCGCAGCACTTCCAGAACGGCTTCCTCCTCCTCCGCGCCGATCAGCATGCCCCCAGGGTACATCGGCGGGTCGGGGCGCTGCCGTGCGGGTGTGCCTCCCTCGATCGCAAGCTTCTCAGCGCTACGAGGTTTCGTGGTCATGAATCGCCTCCTCCAGCATATTCGCACGCAGAAACGGCTCTAGAAGTGTCTCCGCGTTGCGGTGACATATGTTGTGCCGATCCTCATCGGAGATCGCCGCAGACAGAAGCACGCCGATAGCGTGGTGAGGATCGAACCACGGCAGGTCAGTGCCGAACAGCATACGGTGGGAGCCAACCTCGCCGGCGAACTTCTCTATCACGCCCCGGTCATCGAACACGGCGGTGAGCTCCAGATAGATGTTGGGAAAGTCCCGTGCGAGGCTGACCGCCGCGTCCCAATCGCCGTGGCACGAGTGGCCGAGTAGGAGCTTGACCCGCGGGTAGCGCTCGGCGACAGTTCGTATGGTGGCCGGACCATCCAGCTCGCTGTCCTTCCACGTGTGGGTCAGAACAAGCAACTCCCCCTCGGCGGCGAACTCCCAGGCCGCTCGGTAGTCGCCGTGCGTGAGAGGCAGGCCATGGTAGTCGGGAAGGAACTTGAGGCCTACGTATGCATCCCTGTTCTGCTCATAGGTGACGATATCCGCCATGGCTCGGTCTGGGTAGTTGGGATTCACGACGCAGTAGGCGCGCAGGCGATCGGGGTACTTGCGGACGGCCTCGACGGCGCTGCGGTTGCCAATGTCCGGTGCCAACAGGGCATCGTGATGGGAAAACACCAGCAGACGCACGCCGCACTCGTCCATAGTACCGATCATCTGTTCGGTCTCGGCCCGTGGGAAGTAGATACCTTGCCAGCGGCCCATATGACCGTGCATATCGTAGATGGGGCACGAGTCTGACTTCCCCAGCTCCCAGAATTCGCGAGCCAGATCCGAATCGCAGATCACAGCTCCGCCCCCGCCAGGAGCCGCTCCAGGTTTCCCGCAGCGACCGCTGCCTTGGCCTGATCGGATATCCGCGCGTGTCGCAGCGCGAGCATCATGCCGCCGAAGTACGACTCGGGGAAGCCGCTGCCGAATAGCAGCCGCCTTTCTCCGTAGACGGTTACGAGGTCATCGATCCCACCATCGAGCAGGTACTGGGATGTATCGACGTGCACATTCTGGTACCGCTCGAGCAGGGGGCGAAAGAGCCGATCCATCCCCCAACTGCCGTGGTCGCAGATTACACACACGAGGTCAGGGAAGTCCTCCAGCAGCGCGTAGACGTCGGGCCAATCCATGCCCCGGCGCACGGACACGAACAGCGGGATACGCCGATCAACTAGCTCGCCGAAGAGAGCTCCCAAAGAGACGCCGTTGGCCACGAACTTGTGCACACTGGGGAAGATCCTGAGAGCGCCAACGCGCGCCTCGCGCATCTGGCGGAACAGGAGGGGCGCGGGCGCCAGCTCGCGCGTCTGCGTCGGCAGCACCGCCCAGCACCCAGTGAGGCGCTCGTGCGGCCGGATCGCCTCAACGACAAGGCGGTTGCCCGCTTGCGGTGAGGCATCGTGCTGCGCGATGTGCCAGACCAGAGCCCGATCGACGCCAGCCCGGTCCATCTCGGCCAGCAGGGCTCCAGCCTTCGGTACCGGTAAGAGCGGTCGCTGGTAGGCTGGCGACCCTACAAACACGTTGCAGTCGAAGAAGTGCGTTGGCTCCGGGCTCTTGTCCGCCATGCTGACCTCAGCCTTCAACCAGGATTCGCACGTCCTCCCCGCTGTACTTAGCCACAGCGTCGAGGTCTAGCGTCATTCCCAGCCCCGGCGTGTCGGGAATCGCCAGCATGCCGTCTTCGTCGCGAGACCAGCCGCCCGCCGCGATCTCGTCGACGTATGGGGAGCCAGTCAGATACTCCACGAGATCGGTGTTGGCGAAGGCAGACGCCAGGTGCAGGTCCGCGGCCAAGCCCACGGCCGTGTTCCACCCGTGCGGAATGTACCGGATGCCATTCTCGTTGGCCATCCATCCAATTCGACGCGACTCGGTGATTCCCCCAACCTTCGTCACGTCTGGCTGCACGACGTCGAACGCCCCAGCCTGCAGCCAGGGCCGGAACGACTGGCGCCGGGTGAGCACCTCGCCCCCGGCCACCGGGATCAGGGCGGTCTGCCGGAGTCTCACGTAGTCCTCTAAGGCATCAGGGCGAAGCGGCTCCTCGAACCAGTCCACCCGGTATTCGGCGAGCATCTGCGCTGTACGGAGCGCCCACTTGTAGCCCTGGCCCCAGAAAGCGTCGCTGCCTCCAGCGTCCACCATCAGTTGCACGTCGGGACCGACAGCCTCTCGGGCAGCTCGTACTATCGATTCGTCCACTACCGCGCTCTCGCGCCCGAATGGACCCCATCCAATCTTCAGGGCCCGGAACCCCTCCTCGACAAGTCTACGCAGCGTGGTGCTCAATGGGCCGGGAGCCTCCATGAGCAGGGATGCATATGGACGCACGCGCTCCCGATAGCGTCCCCCAAGAAGGCGACCCACTGGCTGGCCGGTTGCCTTGCCCAGCAGGTCCCAAAGGGCGATGTCGATTCCGCTGATGGTGTGCGTGACCGACCCCCCACGACCCAGCCAGAACATGTGCTGGCGAAGCTTCTCTGTCACCCTCTCGGGCTCCAGAGCGTTCTCTCCCGAGTAGAGGGGCTCCATTACGGCCAGGGCAGCCCGAACGAGGTCGTCGTTCGTGAACACACTGCCCAGTCCCACCGCTCCTTCCTCGGTCCTGACCAAGATCAGCGTGTGGACGCAGTCATCGGGCTGCAGCTCATCGCTCCAGCCGCCCTCAGGTGTGCCGCCACGCAACCCAACGGCGCGGATATCGCGGATCCTCATCTGTCTCTCCCCTACCAGCGAATGTGACCCTGGACGGGCTGGACGTGCTGGTCGGGGCGTTCAGGCATCGGCCAGGCTCGCCATTCGTCAACGAACTCGACCAGGGCAGACACCGCCGCCTCGAACACGACCTTGCCCTTCTCCGCCGACGCCTTGGTGGGGTCCCCGTGCACGCCTACAGACGTCCATCGGCCCCAGTAGTCATTGAACCGAACGGGTTTCGACGGCACGCTGTCGGAGCTCACGTACTTGCCCACCACGTCGTCGTCCCCCGTCATCCTGTCTGCGCGGACACGTTCCGGTGCCAGGAAGAGATACAGAGACGTCTCGAACTCGTCGGCGTGGGCCATGACCGGAGTCTCGCGCACCGTCTCAAACGCATCCAGTGCAAGCGAGTAGTAGTTGACGGCGGAACAGAGCGAATTGGTAGCTAGCACCGTCTTTCGCGCCACCAAGTCGACCAGCGGGGTGTTGGAGCCGTGGCCGTTGACAACCAGGATCTTGCGAAACCCGTGGTAGGCAACGCTCTTCGTGATATTCAGGCAGAACGCGATGAACACCTCTGGCTCGATGTGGATCGTCCCGGGGAAATCGATGTGGTGCATATTAAGCCCGTACGGGACGGGGGGCAGAACGAGTACCCGGTCAGCGGCCCGGCGGCCAGCTTCCAGGCAGACCGTTTCCACCAGGAAGAGATCGACGTCGAGAGGCAGATGCGGCCCGTGCTGCTCTGTCGAACCGGTTGGCAGAATGACGAGCTTCTCCATCGCGATCGCCTCGTTCATCTCCTGCCATGTCAAACGGTTGTACCGGTACTCGGTGGCTGCGCTCATCGAAAGCCTCCGTCGAAAGATGTGGTGAGACGCCCGATCACGACTGCGGATCTGCGCGAGACCGCCAGCCTGGGCAGGACGGCCCGCACCTCTGGGCGGGAACGCAGTTTACCCCAGGCCGGTGGCTCTGTCAACAGCAGGCCCCGGACTGGCGGGTCCCCCGTCCGGGGCCTGTGTTGCCGTCGCGCCGAGACGCTAGTCCCCGCTCAACGTTCCAGGAACGATGTACGCTACCTGCTTGTACGGCCTTACCTGCTCCCCCACCCTGTCCTTCAGGATGTTGCCCGACACGTGCATCAACGTGTCATTGAAATCCGGGTCCTTGATCATCCCCGCGAGGCACGGGTAGTGATGGTGTGCCAGGCCTGCCTCGTGCTCGGCGTCGTCCGCCGACACGGCCGCCAGGCGCTCGGCCACATACCGGGCGCATCCACAGCATGCGTCCCGCAGAACGTGGGCAGTTCGGACCTGTCGCGTGTGCGGATCTACGGCAATGTCAAACTCGGGCCGCCCAAACTCGCGGGCGAACGATGAGATGAGTGGATCGTCGTACTCGACTCGGTGCCGCCTCACGTTGTAGTGGGTCTCCGTCAGAGAGCAGAACGGCTTCGGAGTGACAGAGGCCACGCCAATGTCCGCCAGCCAGCCGCGAAGCTGACGGGCCAGGCCACGGGGCAGCCATTCCTCCCGGTCCACCGGCGCGATCACGGCTTTGGCTTTGCTCACTCGCGCAACATCTGGTATCAGCTCAGCGACGCCCTTCACTTCCCCCAGCGCCAGGATCAGATCCGCAGGCGGAAGCGAGGCCGGCACGTAGTCCTCCGGGTAATCCACGATTGGGGGCAGCACGCTGGGTGCCTGCCACACCTCCATCTCCCATCCCGCCGGCGCGTGGGCACGGATATTGTCCACGTGGCGCTGGCCGTACTTCCCTGTGATGACAGCGAGGATGCGCATGTGCGAGTGCCTACCCGTCTCCACCGTTCTCTCCAACCAGGCGCTTCTCGCCCTCCAGCTCGCGGATGGCCGTGACGTCCTGGCTTACCTCGAGTGTGCCACGGTACTGCCCGTCACGATCACGAAGGGCGAAGTATCGGATATGAATGAACCTGCCCTGCATCTGGATCCAGAACGCCGCGGTGTCTTGCCTTCCATCCCGGAAGTCGTCAAGTATCTCCTGCACGCGATGGACGCTCGCCGGGGGGTGGCATCTCTGCACGGTGCGACCGATGATAGCCGGTGACCGGGGGAAGATGCGCTCCTCCCCGCCCGAGAAATAGCGCACCCTATCGTCGGCGTCCACGAACGTGAAGTCGAGGGGCATGTGTGTCAGCACGAGGTTGATCTCCTCGGTGGACATCGCCCCGGTGTCAAGCTGAATCAGCCCGCGGTCCCGCTGGTCGACCTCCTCGGGCGCCGGCCCGCGCACCTCCGCCACCTGGGCACCCTCTTGCTCCGGCGCCTGATATGTGTCTGGCTCGACCTGGAAGTAGCCCACCTCGGGGCCTTGCTCGCGGATCGCCTGCCACTCCTCGCTGCTGAGCCTCTCCAGAGCCGCAGGGATCAGGATGCGCTCCTCCTTGTAGAACATATCCCGAATTGTCGTGTTCAGCGGTTCCATCGTGGCCTCTAGCTGCGCTCGGAAAGCTGCCTCGTCCTCGCCAGGCCCCGCAGCGAGCAGTGCATCCAGCGCCTTCCATCCTGCCCGAACGTCATCGTGAATGGCCCACATAACGGACGACGGACCCGTGAAGCCGTGTTTCTCCAGGTACGGGAATAGGATGTTCTCCTCGCGCACGTAGTGCTTCTGATACTCTCGCAACGTGTCGAGGCGCCCCTGGGCCTGTTCCCAATCCGATGCTGCCACGGCCTGCTCGAGCGCGACGATAGCGCACTCGGCGGCGGCATTCTCCGCTTGGAGCGTCTCGGTCGGGTGGCCCGGTCGTGCACCTGGCTCGGGCTGGTCGTCGAGCGCGTCCCGGAAGACGGCGACGTGTACATCGCACAATCGTTTGATCTCGGCGCCCGTCACCCCCCCGGCGATCAGGGCCTGCTCGATCTCAGCGATCTCACCGGCCCCCACGTCTCGAAGCAGTGCCGCAAACTCGCTCTTTACCTCGTCAACAGTCCGGCCGGCGTGCAGACTGAGGATAATCCCCTTGAGTGCTGCCTTTCGTTCCTCCTGGCGGAGTGTCTCGTTGTTCACCATATCGCTCACGTCCCCCTCCTAACTCACGGTACCGTCCCTACACACGTTTTCCAGGTCTCGGTGTTCGCCGCACCCTCTCGCCCATCGCCGGGCTAGCGCGCCGACCTATTCGCGCCTCGCTGTAACGACGAGGTTGGGGCTATTCTCCGCATCAAAAGCCGCTCCCTGCATATCCCCCCACCAGATAACCTCCCGAAAGCCCGCCTGGTCCAGCGCGCCCGCCAGCTCCGATTGGCGGAGGGGCCGGAGCCGCGTGCTCGCGATCCGCTGGGTCCACTGGCCGTTCTCACCTCTTCGCAGTGTCACGACGTGGAACGTGATGTTGGCGTCTTCGTCGAAGTCGTAGAAGCGCACAAACAGCCATTCGCCGCCGTCTTCGCTATGCGCCTGCGGATCCATCCAGCGATCTCGACGTACCAGCACTGCGTCGAAGTTGCGGTTCTGGATCAGCACCATTCCCCCCGGGCGGAGGCACGCCCGGAAGTCGGCCAGCGCGCGCGCCAGTTGCTCCGGCTCTAGCAGGTGCGGAACCGAGTTGCCCAGGCACAACAGGGCGTCAAATCCGCCGCCTACTCGCTCCGCCAGTTCGCCAAAGGCCGCGACCTCAAAGGATGCCTCACCTCCAATGCGCTGCGCGTTCTCACTTGCCACCTTCACCATACTGTCGCTGAAGTCTTCTCCTACCACGCGAAAACCTCGAGACGCGATCTCCACGGCGTGCATTC
>JAUVSX010000199.1 GCA_030596915.1 Chloroflexota bacterium
ATACTGTACCCCAGTACTGTATAGGAGGTCTGGGTATGCCCGTCTACGAATATTGTTGTGACGCCTGTGGCGAGCGCTTTGAGCCTCTCCTTCGCTCCACCACTCAGCGCGCCGCTCCCGTCTGCCCAAAGTGTGGCAGTCCTAACGTGCGCAAGTCGATCTCGCTGTTCGGCGTCGGAAGCTCCGGGAGCGCCGGGGCAGGTCGCGCCACCGCAGCTTCCTCATGCGGCCCTGGCCCTGTCTGAGGACTCAACCGCTAAGAGGCCGTGAGCCTCTGTAATCGAGAGAGATGAAACTCAGTACTGAGTCCGCCAAGGCCGACCTGTTAGGGCGCGTGCGGCGTATCGAGGGGCAGGCGCGTGGGATAGCCAAGATGATCGAGGAGGACCGCGAGTGCAAGGACATCTTGCAGCAGCTTGCGGCCGTCCGCTCGGCCGCCCACCAGGCCACCGTCACCTTGGTCAGAAATTACGCCGCGCAGTGCGTGGTGTCGGAGGGCTCCCCCGAGGAGATTGCCGACGCGCTGGCAATGGCGGTGTCCAGGCTGGCCTAGCAGTTTGCGCCAGCCATCCGCTCAAATTGGATTGGGTGCTGCAGGGATGCGCGACGCATCCCTGCAGTTTGTATCGTGCAGAGGGGGTAGATGATGAGTCTGCTTAGTGCAGAAATCGCGGAGCAAGTGAAGAAGGAGCTGGCCGATCTCGCGGGGCCGGTCCGTCTGGTCATGTTCACGCAGGAGATCGAGTGCCAGTACTGCGCCGAGACCCGCCAACTGGTGGAGGAGATCTCCGAGCTGTCCGAGCAGGTGACAGCCGAGGTATACGACTTGATCGGCGACAGCGATCAGGCTGAGCGATATGGTATCGACAAGATCCCGGCGATCGCCGTCATCGGCGCCGCGGACTATGGCGTGCGCTTCTACGGCCTCCCCGGCGGATACGAGTTCGCCTCGTTGCTGCACGCGATCAAGCTGGTGGCTTCGGCCCAGCCGTCACTCGCGGATGAGACGATGGCCGTGCTCGCCGAGCTCGACAAGCCGGTCCATATCCAGGTGTTTGTGACCCCTACCTGTCCCTACTGACAGAACTCGGTGATATTGGCCCACCGCATCGCCGTCGCCAGCCCGATGGTCCAGGCGGACATGGTCGAGGCAACGGAGTTCCCTCACCTGACGATAAGATATCAGGTGATGGGGGTCCCGCGAACGGTGATCAACGAGTCTGTCCACATTGAGGGCGCGGTAGCCGAGGGGGTCGTTGTGGAAAAGCTGCAGGAGGCGCTGCTCGAGGCGCAGGGGGGAGACGAGGGAGAAGGGACAGGATAGCTATGGAGATGGATTTCCAGATATCGCTAGTCGCACCTGCTACGCCAGAGGCCGTCGCGGACGACGCCGTTGAGGACAGCGACGCCGCTGAGGACAGCGGGGCTGATGGCGACACATCGGTCTACGACCTGATCGTCATTGGCGGCGGACCCGCAGGCCTTACTGCCGCGCTCTACGCTTCGCGCAACGGACTCGATCCGCTGGTCTTCACCGGTCACATGCCGGGCGGCCAGATCGCCAACACAGAACGCATGGAGAACTATCCGGGCTTCCCGGAGGGTATCTCCGGGCCGGACCTGGCTCAGCGAATGGTCGAGCAGGTCACCAAGTTCGGGCCGACGATGCTGCAGGAAGGCGTGCGTACAGCGGACTTCTCGGTCCGCCCCTTCGAGATTGCCAGCTCCTCAGGCACCTACAAGGCGCACGCCGTCATCATCGCCACGGGCAGTTTCCCGCGCCGTCTCGGCATCAAGGGCGAGTCGGAGTTCTTCGGGCGGGGTGTGTCCACCTGCGCGACCTGCGACGGCTTCTTCTACAGAGACCGCAGGGTCGTCGTGATTGGCGGCGGTGACAGCGCCATTGAAGAGGGTCTATTCCTCACCAAGTTCGCCAGCGAGGTGATCGTCATCCACCGGCGGGATGAGCTCAGAGCAAGCGAGATACTTCAGAAGCGCGCCTTCGCCAATCCGACGATACGGTTCGTGTGGGATAGCGTCGTCGATGAGATTCTCGGCGAACAGACAGTCACCGCCGTGCGCGTCCAGAACGTGACAACCGGCGAGACCTCGCTGATCGACACGGACGGGGTGTTTGTATACGTTGGCCTGGTTCCGGCGACCAAGATCTTCCGGGGCCAGCTCGAATTGGATAGCAGCGGGTACATCGTCACCGACCGGCTCCTGCGGGCGAGCGTGCCCGGCGTATACGCGGCCGGCGACGTTCAGAGCCCGAGCTTTCGCCAGGCGGTCATCGCAGCCGGCTCTGGTGCAATGGCAGCGATGGAGGTGGACCGGTACCTGGCTGAAATCGCGGATGATTGACCATCCCACTCCGCCCACCGTTCCTCGGGTGGACGAGTCACGATGCCAGGCCTGCCCCAAGTGCCCGGCCCGCAAGGTGTGCCGAGTGAAAGCGATCGTCGCTATCGACCCCGGAGAGCCACCCTTCGTCGATAGCAGCCTATGCTACGGGTGCCTGGTATGCCTGCCAGCCTGCCCACATGATGCCTTGGTCGTGTAGTCTGCACCCTTGACATCCTGGCCGCGACACCACATACTCGGGAGGAGATATGAACCGCTGGAGATATCGAATCACTGTCCATGACGCGGACGCCATCCTGGCCTTGGTGTCCGAGCCAGCCGAGGCGCCCCCGCGAGTCTTCTGCGACGACGCTGGCGCCTGCTACTTCGACGCCGGTCCCAATCCCTACACCGAGGCCATCGAGCAACTGCTCAACCAGGTTGGGGACGAGGAATGGGAACTGGTACAGGTGACCTTCCGCCCAGACCAGTTGATCGGCTTCTGGAAACAGCCGGTTGATTAGGCTGATTGGCGCCCGCTCTCTGGAAACGCCGTAGTGGCCAACGAGGCCGAGTATGACGGTATCGTCGTAGGAGCAGGCCCTGCCGGCGCTTCGGCCGCATACTGGCTTGGCGAGACCGGCGCCCGCGTGCTCCTGCTCGAGAAAGAATCGCTGCCCCGCTACAAGCCGTGCGGCGGCGCAGTGCCCAGACCTGTCTTCTCCCGCTTCCCATTCGACTTCTCCCCCGTGATCGAGCGGGAGATCACCCGGGCCCGCCTCCGCTTCCGCGATGGACGCGAGGTGGCAATGGACCTGCCGGGCGCGCCCGTGGCTATGGTGATGCGGGGCCGCTTCGATCACCACATCGCACAACACGCGCGCGCCGAACTCAAGGAGGGCTGCCAGGTCGTCGACATCTCTCAGAACAGCGAGTGTGTCGAGGTCGCCACCAGCGCAGGCGAGTCGTTCCGCGGGCGGTACCTGATCGCCGCCGACGGCGCCAACTCTCGTGTGGCTCGACTGGTCGGGTTGCGGCGCCACAAGTACGTCGGCGCCAGCATCACCGTTGAGGTGCCTGCCAGCGCGGCTCAGATGGAACCCTACGCCAAGACGGCCTTGTTCCTCTTCGGCGAACCGCCCCTCGGCTACCAATGGGTCTTCCCCAAGGCGACGCATCTCTCGGTCGGGATAGGCGCCTTCGCATCCAGCGGCGCCAGTGTGCGCGAGATCCTTCAGCGCGATATGGCCGCACTGGGCATTCGCATTGATGGCGCCCAACTGCATGGGCACCCATTGCCAGTCTACCTGGAGCACGAGCAGCTCCACAGCGGCCGGGTGGTCTTGGCCGGGGACGCGGCGGGGTTGGTCGACCCGTTCTTAGGGGAGGGGATTCGGCACGCGGTCGATAGCGGTAGGCTGGCGGCTGAGGCGGCGCTGGCGGACGACCTGCCCAGCTACACAGAGCGGGTGCACCGTGAGATTGGGGATGACCTGCTGTGGGGCTTGCGCTGGGCGCGGCTGACCCACAGCGTCCCCAAGCTGGGATTCGACTTCGGCGCGCGCAATCCACTCGTCATTGAGGACCTGCTGCGCCTATTCGCGGGAGAGACGACCTATCGACGGATGGCGGCCCACGCCATCCCCTACGCCCTGCGCGGCATTGGCCGGCGACTGCCGGTCGAAGTGACCGTTTGATTGAAACCGAGCGAGCCTGGGAGGCGACGATGTTGAGTCGAGACTATCTGAATGTGCCAGCGGAACACGCTGGTGAGGGCATCACCATCCGCTGGGTCGTGGGCAAGCCCGAAGGGGCGCCGAACTTCGCGATGCGCGTCATCGAATTCGAGCCGGGCGCGGTCTTCGCCTGGCACCAGCACCCGTACGAGCACGAGATCTTCGTCTTGGAGGGGGAAGGAACGGTTGAGGGACCGGAGGTGGAGCTGGCCATGCGGCCAGGCACGAGCCTCTACGTTCCGGCCGACGAGGTCCACGGCTATCGCAACGATGGCGATGGCGTCCTGCGTTTCATCTGCGTCATTCCACACCCGCAGGGATAGCGGGCGCGCCTGTTGCGCCCAAGGCAAACGGGAGCGGCGGCGCCCAGGGAGGAGAGAGTATGCCGACCACAGCGAATATCACGTGGACGGGACCCGGCCTGCGCATGATCGGGGAGGTCCCCGATGGCCAGGTTGTCGTTCTCGATCACGTCCTGGCTGGTGAGGACCGCGAGGAGACCGGTCTCCGCCCCATGCAACTCTTGCTCGTCGGGATGGCGGGCTGCTCGGCGATGGACGTCGTCTCCATCCTCCAGAAGAAACGAGAGCCGTTCACAAACCTGCACATCAACGTTGCGGCCGAGCGAGCCGGCGAGCATCCCAAGGTCTACACCGAGGTCCACCTCGAGTTCGTTGTGAAGGGCAAGGGCGTGAATCCCAAGGCGGTCGCCAGATCGATCGATCTATCGATCACGAAGTACTGCGCTGGCATCGCCATGATAGCGAAGACAGCACAGATCACCACCTCATACAGAATCGAGGAGTCATGAGCGAGAACAACACAGACAGAATCGCGGAACTTGAGCGGCAGATCGAGGAGCTGAACGCCCGCATGCCGAAGCACTCGCCTTCGGTGAGTATGCTCGTCGAGCTGGACGAATTGGATGCGGCCCTGGAGCAGGCACGCGCTGAGGCGGCCCAGGAGGCAGGGCCGCCCAGGGGCGAGACTGCCCAGACGCCGCTGACGGATCGCAATTGATGCGACTCGGTGCTCACGAATCGATCGCTGGCGGGATGCACAAGGCGATCGAGCGCGCGCAATCGGTGGGCTGCGACACGGTACAGTTGTTCGTCAAGGCCAACCGGGTCTGGGCGGCGAAGCCGCTGGCCGAGGAGGAAATCGCGCGGTTCAAGGTGACGGCTGCGGAGACCGGTATCCACCCGCTCATCGGACACGCATCCTACCTGCTGAATCTCGCCTCCCCTGACCAGGACCTCTGGGCCAAGTCTCGGGACACGCTGATCATAGAGCTGGAACGCTGCGAGGCCCTGGGCTGTTCAGGCCTCGTCCTGCATCCAGGGTCGCACCGCGGCGCCGGCGAGGAGGTTGGGCTCGAGCGCATCGCGCAGGCATTGGGCGAGGTCCATGCAGCGACTCCTGGCTTCGAAACCCAGGTTCTCCTGGAGACGACTTCGGGCGGCGGCGACACCGTGGGGCATACGTTCGAGCACCTCGCCTGGCTGATAGAACGCGCGCCGGAGGGCGACAGGCTGGGCGTGTGCCTCGATACCTGCCACGTCTTCACCGCAGGCTATGAGCTGCGCACACCGGAGAGGTACGCCGCGACGATCGCGGCCTTCGACCGAGTGATCGGTCTGGACCGGCTCAAGGTTGTCCACTTGAACGACTCCAAGGGAGAGCTGGCGAGCCACCGGGACCGTCACGAGCACATTGGCAAGGGGCAGATCGGCCTCGCGGGCTTCCGGCACATCCTAAACGATCCCCGCCTGGCGGCGGCGCCCGGGTTACTGGAGACACCCAAGGGCGACGATCTCCACGAGGACGCTGAGAACCTCGCGACCCTGCGGTCACTGGTCGAGCGCACGTAAGATGAGCGACTTTGACAGCGTCTCGGCTGTGTACGACCGTGGGATGCGGCCTCTGGAGTGGCTGATCTTCGCACGGCTGAGGAGGCGTATCTTCCCCCGCCTGGGCGGGCGCGTATTGGAGCTGGGAACTGGCACAGGTGTCAACCTGCCTCTCTATGGAAGGGGCGCTCACGTGATCGGCTTGGATACCAGCGGCGAGATGCTATCCCGGGCGGCGCGCCGCCGCTCGCGGGCGAGCGTGGCGCTGGTCCGCGCTGACGCCCAGCACCTCCCGTTCCGCAGTGGA
>JAUVSX010000125.1 GCA_030596915.1 Chloroflexota bacterium
ATAGAGCAGGTCATAGTCACAGGGGGCTGACCCAGGCAGGTCCGCGGTGGCCCAGTCTGACCGTGGCCCGACCGGATTGCAGCCGACGAAGGCGAATGTGTGCACGCCGGCAGTTATCGTCAGCGGCGTTTGTGCCTGGGCAAGGTTCCATCCACCGCCGAAATAGGGCAGCCCGCGCTCGTCGTACATCCGCAGCGATAGCTCCATCGCCCCCACACCCCAGTCCAGCAGGTGGTTACCGGTCAGCTCGATGATGTCGATGTCGAGGAGCTCAAGCAGTTCGATGTAGCGTGGGTTGGAACAGAATACCGTCGTCGTGTAGTCAGCCGGTGGCGGACAGTCCTCAGCGAACGATACCTCGCTGCTGATGTGTGTGATATCCGGCTCCAGCAGCCACTCGGCGATGTCTTCAATCGGATATGCTGGCCCATACCAGTCGATTCGCATCCCAGTGCCACGCGCAAGTGCCGTGACTCCGGTCATCGCCACGACAGACATCCTGGCCCGGTCCCAGTTCGTGACGGGGGAAGCAATGAGTTGCTGTATCGCACGGGTATCGTCAGCGTGACCCCGAAGCGCGATCCGCACGGCAAGTGGATAGTTGGCCAGATCCATCCGCCGGTCGAGCACCGAGTGGCCATCCAAGCGCAGCACCTTCCAGCGCGGCTCCAGCAGGTCGAAGGGGACGATAGCCCACGACGGCCGCGAGTCCCAGGCACGTTGTAGGAGCTCCTTCGAAGGGACGATTTCCACCGAGCTGGGACTTGGATCGCCCAACCTCGCGGCGAGTGCAGCCGCTGTGTGGGGGCTGACAAGGAGCGGCAGAGGGGCGAAGGGGCCTGATGCGGCGCCGAGCCACGTGCTGCGCACATCCGCCCACGCCACATCGTCGATCAGCGCAGGGAACGGGGCCACGACGGCGTAGACAGCCTCGCCGATAACGGCGTCACCCGGGCCTGGGTCCAGCACAACACGCACGTCCGCACCATCGGCGGATGGCGCGAGCCCATCGCCACCGGGCGAGACCGCCAGGCTTGCTTGCAGCGTATCGATGATCGGTGACGGCAACTCAGGGGGGATGAAGAGGCCGGGTGCCCGCGCAGGCGTCGCTGTTGCGGTTGGGGGAGGCGCGGTGGGGGGCACACGGGTTTCGGTCGCGGTGGGGATTAGCGCGGTCTTATGCGCGGCAGCCGCAGTCGAGGTTGGAGTGGGCCAAGCCGTCGATGTCGCAGTCGTGGCTGCCTGCCCCTGTTGGTCGGGGGCCAGCGTGGCCTCACTGGATGGAGTCGGCAGCTCGAAACCGATCGACGCACCTGTCGGGCCACAGCACGCGGTTTGCAGCGTGGCTAGCAGGAGCCCCAAGGCCATCCCGCCACCCCACGAGTATCGGTGACGAACGCCCATGGTTCAGTCGGGGTCTTTCCGACGGGGACGAGACCGTAGGCTGGGGCGCACGCTTGAGCGCACGCTCGTGATGCAATCCTCCACCCTGGGGTCACGTACCAACGGCTGCATTGTGCCCCGCAATGATACTGAAGGCGGCACATCTGAGCAAATGCACCAACACGAACCGGATTGCGCGCCAATGCACCTGTTCCTCACGCCAGGCATCTGCTACCGTGGCGCCAGAGTGGTCCGTGAGCCGTGCCGAGTCTTGACGAAAGTGCCCCCTTGCGCTAGAATTGGTGTTCGGGCGGGGGGTGGAGCCCGCCCGTCTCGCTGGCGTCGCAGCCAGCTACTCTGCGCTTGGGTGTGTGTTGGGAGGTATCTGGGATGGATCAGGCAACGCTGACGGCCGAGTTGCGGACCGTCGTGGGGAAGCAAGTGAAGCGGCTTCGCAAACAGGGATGGGTACCAGGCACCGTATACGGGCACGGGTTTGACCCGCTGACCGTTCAGTTCGAGGAACGGCCGCTGAGTCGGCTTCTTTCGGAGGTGGGTGGTAGCCAATTGGTCCGGGTCTCAATCAAAGACCGGGACGGTTCAGAGACTGTCCTCGTGCGGGATGTCCAACGTGATGTCATCACGCGAGAGCTGCTGCACATTGATCTCTACCGAGTGATGATGACGGAGCGGCTACAGGCCAGGGTGCCCCTGGTCCTGGTCGGGGAGTCGCCTATCGCGGCATCGAGGGAGGGTATTCTGTTGCAGGGCATCTCCTCCATTGATGTTGAGTGCCTGCCGGGCGACCTGGTGGACGCGATTGAGGTGGACCTATCAGTGCTGGATGAGCTGGATGTAGCCCTTCTCGTCAGCGACCTCCCGGTCCCGAGCGGTATCGATATCCTTTCAGACCCGCACGAGATGGTCGTCCGCATTGTGCCGCTGGCGGCGGAAGAAGAAGAGATTGAGGAAGTCGAGG
Source organism: Chloroflexota bacterium (assembly GCA_030596915.1). Classification (GTDB taxonomy): domain Bacteria; phylum Chloroflexota; class Anaerolineae; order B4-G1; family B4-G1; genus JAUVSX01. The sequence continues at coordinate 2,363 of JAUVSX010000125.1, forward strand.
AGCTGATCGTCTCTGCCGAGGTCGACGTGATAACGGAGGCTGAGGAGGAGGACGCAGAAGCTGAGGCCTAGGACGGCTGTCCACGCAAACCAAACGAAGGCAGCGATGGCCGTCTGCCTTGGTTTTGTGTCTCCTGTGCGGCCGCCGCTCGGGTGTGTTCCAGTTTGGGGGCGCTGCCCCACCGCTCCACTCGTAGGGCTGTCCAGGTAGCGTGCATCTCAGGGACTGGGCGACGCAGGGTCACTGCGGGGCGAAGAATCGCCGGGTCACACTCGTGGTCCTGGCCGCAAGATTGAAATGCAGCCCGCTCGGCAGCCTTGACGCCGGCGAATATCGGGCATAGAATGGCCAGGAGGGGATGCGCGTGTCCGCGTGAGGCCTGATGGAGTACAAGGACTACTACCGGATCCTGGGCGTGGAGCGAAGCGCCAGCGGGACGGAGATCAAGCGGGCCTACCGCAAACTCGCGCGCCAATTGCATCCTGACGTGAACCCCGGCAACTCTCAGGCCGAGGAGCGGTTCAAGACGGTCAACGAGGCGTATGAGGTCCTTGGCGATGCAGAGAAGCGGGCCAAGTACGACCGGCTTGGCGCCAGTTGGCAGCAGTGGCAGCGCAGGGGCCGCGATCCCAACCAATACGATTGGTCCCAGTGGTTCGCTGGGGCCCCCAGCGGAGCGCGGGTCCAGTGGGGGGGAGACCTGGGCGATCTCTTCGGGGGGTCAGGAGTGGGTGCCTTTTCGGACTTCTTCCGCGCCTTCTTCGGAGGGGCGGCGGGCGCAGCAGCCAGCCGAGCGGGGGGTCAGCGGACTGGCAGCGTGGGGAACCTGGAAGCACCCGTCGAGATTACGCTTGAGGAGGCGCTTCGTGGGACCACTCGGCTCCTTGAGCGCGATGGGCGTCGGATCCGGGTCAAGATTCCGCCTGGCGCGCGCAGCGGATCAAAGGTCAAGGTCCCTGGCAAGGGCAGTGTAGGCTATGAGAGTGGGCCGCCCGGGGATCTGTTTCTCAACATCAGTCTGAAGCCCCATCCGGTCTTCCAGACCGATGGCAACGACCTGCGCTCCACGATTGAGCTCGATGTCACCACGGCGGTCCTGGGTGGCGAGATACGTGTCGCTACCCTGAACGGAGACGTTTCTCTGCGGATCCCCCCCGGAACGAATCCGGGTACCACCTTCCGGTTGAGGAACAAGGGGCTGCCGCATCCCCGCGGTAGCAATCGCCGGGGAGATATTCTCGTGAGGGTTCGTGTGCGGGTGCCGACCCACCTCAATGCCCGAGAGCGAGAGCTGTACGAGGAGTTGGCTGGAATGCGAGGGAATGACTAGTATGATCTCGCGTAGGTATCCCTTTCTTCTGCTGATTCTAGTCTTGGCTGTGCTCGCTTGCACGTGCAACACTCAGGATCTCTTAGTGCCGCCAACGGTTGCATCGACAGCGGCCGTGGTGTCGACAACGGCTGTCACTCGTGCTGCGACGTCGGTCCCGCCTGCCGTGATCGTCGCAACGCCGACGGCGCTATCGGACGACGTGCTGACCGAGGTCGACGCCGAGGACGCCCTGCTTGTGAACCTGTACCAGCGCGTCAATCCAGCCGTTGTCTTCGTTGAGGTCCTGGTTCAGCAAGGCGAGACGATGGTGCCACTGGGTTCAGGGTCCGGCTTCGTGATTGACACGGAAGGAAGGATCGTCACCAACAACCACGTCGTCGAGCAGGCTGACGTGATCCAGATCACCTTCGCTGATGGCAGCGTGGCCGAAGCTGTGGTCCTGGGACTAGATCCCTACTCCGACTTGGCGGTGATCGACGTTGACACTCCGGCCGACCGGCTCGTGCCGATGGAGCTGGGCGATTCGGACACGCTCCGCGTCGGGCAGCGTGTCATCGCGATTGGCAATCCCTTCGGACTGGCGGGCACGATGACGGTCGGGATCGTCAGTGCCCTGGGGCGCACACTGCCCGCGGATGTGGCCCAGAGCGCTGGCTTCTTCTCCAATCCCGACATCATTCAGACTGACGCTGCCATCAACCCGGGCAACTCGGGCGGCCCCTTGCTCGACTCGAGGGGACGTGTCGTTGGGGTCAACTCGGCCATCCGTTCGGAGTCCGGATCGAACTCCGGCATAGGGTTCGCGGTACCTGTGAACACGGTGAAGCGCGTGGTGCCGAGTTTGATTGCGGACGGCGAGTACCGATACCCCTACCTGGGCGTGACGGCCAACCCTATCTTCACCTTGGCGGAGCTGGCCGGTGTTGTGGATCTGTCCGTCACCAAGGGTGTGCTGGTCGCAGAAGTGACCGCTGGCGAACCAGCAGCCCTTGCGGGTCTGCGAGGGGGGAATCGGACTGTGACCGTGCAGGGAGTCCCGATTCGGGTGGGTGGTGACATCATCACGGCCATTGACGGGACTCGGGTGCAGGATTTCGATGAGCTTATTGCCTATCTCGTGCGAGAGACCGAGGTAGGGCAGACGATTGTCATGGCCATTGTTCGCGGTGATGAGGTCCTAGAGATATCAGTGGTGTTGGGCGAGAGACCCTAATTGAGCGGCGGCATCTGATCGCCAATTTGGAGGGCCAATACAGTGTTTACACGGGAGGACTTGCGGGAGCTGGCGGCGGTTGAATGTGAGACGCCGCTGTTGAGCGTCTACCTGAATGTGGATCCAAGGGAACACACGACTGAGGAGTACAGGCTTGAGCTACGGCAGTTGCTGAAGGGCGCGCTGGGAGCGGCTGCCTCCGACGATATCGCCGCCGTCGAGCGCTTCTTTGAGCACGAATACGATTGGTCGGGGCGGGGTGTCGTCGTGTTCTCCTGTGCTAGCGACCCGTTCTGGCGCAGCTACTCCCTGGCTGTCCCCGTGGTCTCTGGCGCCACAGTTGCGCGGAAACCTTACATTTGGCCGCTTGCAGCGCTCGTTGAGGCCTATGGCAGATATGCCGTTGCTCTCGTGGACAGGCAGGAGCTGAAGCTGTTCTCGTTCTCGATGGGAGAGCTAGCGGACGAGACGACGTTTGCTGGCGCGGAGGTGCGCAGGCTCAAGAAGGGGCGCGGATCGTCGGGGGGGGCGGGGCGTCGTGGAGGCGCGCCGGTTTCCGGGCGTCACGAGGAAGAGGTAGCACAGCGCAACATCCGCGAGGCCGCCAAAGTCGCGGAGCGTTTCTGGCGCCAGGATAGGCCGCAGCGCCTTATCTTGGCTGGCGCTGAGCCCACTGTGGTCCAGTTCCGCGACGAGCTATCGAAGGCTCTGCAGGAGAGGGTAATCGGTTCGTTCAGAGCGGATGTGAACATGCCAGAACTCGATATCCGCGAGCGGTCACTTGAGATATTGCGTCACGTTGAGGAAAAGCGGAAGGCGGCCCTCGTCGATGCCGTGTTCACGGCGGCGGCAAAAGGGCGCGGTGGCGTCATCCGTGTGGGTGACACGCTTGGCGCGGCCCACGAGGGTCGCATCCAGACGCTCATCGTCGCCCGAGACTTCCGCCGACCGGGCTACCAGTGCACCAACTGCCGCTACATAACCGACCATAGCCTATCCGACTGCCCTTGCTGAGGAGGCGAGGTCGCTGAGATTCCGGACGCTGCCGAGGCGTTGGGGACGAAGGTGATAGAAGACGGTGGGATTGTCGAGGTGATCGACGATCATCCCCGCATCGCCGAGTTCGGCGTAGGAGCGCTATTGCGCTATTAGGTGCTGGATCGCCAGCCGACATCCGGAGGGCCACCGCGGTGGCCCTCCAGCGATTCAAAGGATGCCCTTGCACACCCAACGGACGATCACCGGCCAGGTTGTCTACGGCGCAAGCTCGCACATCCGCAGGATGGGCCACAGGCGACCGGGCCGGATCGCTGCCCACCGGAAGAGGCTGGGGCTGAGGCCGGCCGATAACAACGCCCCGTCAGACTGGATTGTGGCACGCAGTTCATTGGCGCTGACATTGGTGCGATCCACGTGGTGCTGCGCAGCCATCGCTGCTGAGATCGCGGCTGCCCGACCGATGGCGATGCAAGTGCTCATTGCGCGCGTCCCAGGCGACCCCTCGCGCGTTGCCAAGATGCACCGCCGGGATACGAGCAGATTGCCGATACCCGCCGGGTCCAGGCAACGGTGGAGGATGTCGCACCGATACTCGATCAGAGTGAGATCGGCTTCGTCGCATATGTTCTGCAACACCTGGTAGAGATCTGTTGGCGCAAGAGAGGAGCATCGCTGGAAAACGGGACGAGCCCCTGCTATAATGGCGTGGTGCTCGAGGCCCTCGGACGGGTCCGAGGCGTTGCTATGACACACCACTCGGGGGTGAGGTCAGGGTGACGAACATCTACCGCACCACTACGTCGTCAGGGCGCGTCGAGGCGCAGGTGACCATGGTCAATATCGTCATTGTCTCCCACGGCAACCTTGGGGAAGCGCTGCTGCGCGCAGGGGAGATGATCGCTGGGCCCCAGGAGCGCGTGCACGTCGTTCAGATTGCGCCCGGCGAGAGTCCTGGCCCGTTCTCTCAGCGCTTGGCGGCGGTGCTGCACAAGATCGAACCCGAGCCCGCGATCGTCCTGGTTGACCTGCTCGGCGGAACGCCGTACAATGCGGCAGCGCTGCACGCGGCCAAGGGGAACGTCGAGTGTGTGACTGGCGCGAACCTCCCAGTGTTGCTTGACCTGATTATGTCGCGTAATGAATTCGCCCTGTCCGAGCTGGCGGAGTCGATCGCTCAGGCGGGGCGGGATTCAATCAAGAACGTAGGGCCATTGCTGCGTGGCGGAAAGTCCGACTCAGCACGTTAAGAGGGGCGAAATCGAACAACTGGGGCTCGTTCGTATTGATGACCGTCTCATCCACGGGCAGGTCATCGCGGTGTGGTGCCGCCACCAGCCCTTCACGAGAATCGTTGTCGCGGACGACGACGTGGCGTCTGATGATTTCATGCGAACGGTGCTGAGGTTGGCTGCCCCGCCAGAACTCGATCTTGATGTGTTGACGCTCGAGGGAAGTGTTCGAGCCTTGGGCGCCGATGCGCCGGACAGGGCGACGACGATGGTGCTCCTGAAGTCTCCATCGGCCGCCCAGCGGCTCCTTGAAGGTGGCGTACGATACAGCACCCTCAACATCGGCGGCATCGGCGGGGGGCAGGGACGCAAGAACGTCTTCCGGAACATCGCGGTTTCGCCGGAGGAGGCCGAGATTCTGGCGCATCTGATGCGTCACGGGGTGAAGGTCATTCTCCGGACGCTGCCCGGTGAAAAGGCCAAGGACTTTGCGGACTTGGTGGGCAAGGTATAGCCGGCCTGGGGGCCGACTGGTCCCCTGGCAGGCCAATGAGACGGAGAAAGGAGCAGCGGTAATGCGCCCTAAACGGAGGCAAGTGGGCATCGCGATGGCGATCAGCCTGTTGCTGTTGGTGGCCAGCTATGCGCTGGTGAAAGCTGCGCCGACGCGGCAGGAAGTCGATGCGACACCGGTGAGCATTCCGATGGCTGTCATCATCGGTCTGCTCTACTACCTTTCCCTCTCGCCCTGGTTTGCCCATCTCGACTTCACCGTGCTCTACCGTCCTCTCGTCGCGGGTACCCTGGTCGGTCTTGTCATGGGACGCCCCGGTGAAGGAGTCGCCATTGGAGCCAACATCAATGTGCTGTATCTGGG